>JAMOOT010000067.1 GCA_027065215.1 Candidatus Omnitrophota bacterium
CTATCCTTCACTTTCGTCTTTAGTCCTGCGCCGCCTAAGCATACTCCTTAAACCGCCAAATAGCCCTTTTTTATCTTCTGTCTCTTCCTCTTTCACAGGTTCGATTTTAACCTTTGCAGGCTCACGATAAAATTCCGTCAACTCTATTATACACAAATCAGCCCCATCACCTTTTCTCCATTGCGCCAATTTGTATATTCGAGTATATCCACCGTTTCTTTCGGAAAACCTTGGGGCTATCTCATCGAATAACAACTTTACCAATCCACGGTCATTCAAAACTCGGTTTGCCCTCCGACGAGACGCCAGTGTATTCCTCTTCCCTAAGGTGATCAATTTTTCAACCACTTTTCTAACCTCTTTGGCCAATGCTGGGCGCGTCTTTATCCGTTGATTGATAAGAAGCGCCTTTGCAAGATCCCGCAACACAGCCCTTCGCGCCCCCATATTGCGAGAAAGTCTCTGAGATTTCACTCTATGCCTCATAGCTCCTCTCCTTCAGTTGCTTCACTACTGACTTCAGCAGAAGGATTATATATCTTAGGTTCAACCTTCATCCCCAAGGACAGGCCCATCTTGGACAAAACCTCTTTTATCTCATTCAATGATTTTTTCCCAAAATTCCGATAAGACAACATCTCCTGCTCGGTCTTCATCACCAATTCCCCAATGGTCTTTATATCAGCCTGGGCTAAACAATTAGTAGATCTAACCGATAATTCTAATTCGCTAATAGGCATTCTTAGTTTCTCTGCCAATTCCCTTTCTTCTGGAGTAAGACTACTTTCGTCTTCTTCACCCTCTTCTTCCTCTATCTCCCCTAATTCAGAAAATATGTCAAGATACTTACGTAACACAGTTGCACTGTACACTAATGCTTCCTTGGGTTCTATAGCCCCATTAGTCCAGATTTCAATTATGAGTTTATCATAATCGGTCATCTGGCCAACTCGTGTATCCTCCACCCTATAGGCAACACGTTGAACAGGGGTAAAAATAGCATCGACCCCTATTGTCCCTATCGGCCTATCTTTTTTATTCATTTCTGCTGGTAGATAGCCTCTCCCTCGCTCCAATTCCATTTCAACGTAAAACTCAATATTACCCGTTACTGTAGCGATATGGTGATCTTTGTTTACAACTTCTACCGTCTCATCTACTACTATATCCTTGCCTGTAACCTCCCCTGGCCCTTGTTTTTTTATATAAACCTTCTTAGGGAAAGTGCCGTGAGCTGTAAAAACTAACCGTTTGATGTTAAGTATTATATCTGTTACATCTTCCAATACTCCATCTATAGCAGAAAATTCATGCAATGCACCGTTAAATTTCACAGAAGTGACTGCAACACCATCTATACAAGAAAGGAGCATTCTCCTCAGAGAATTTCCAAAAGTAACACCATATCCCCTTTCCAATGGTTCAGCAACAAATCGACCATACGTAGGAGAATGTTCTTCTACACTTATCTTCTTTGGCATCTGAAACTCACGCCACTTTATCCCCATATCCTTTGACCTCCTTTTAAACCGCTCTTTATCACTTGGAGTACAATTCTACAATCATCTGCTCTTTTATGTCAGCCGGCATATCTTCTCTTTCTGGCAATCTCACTACTTTTATCTTAAAGTTATCTTCATCGACAACCAACCAAAGAGGAACAGGCCTTTTCTTAGATAACTCTTTATAATCTTTTAGATTCTTCTTTACCTTATCATCGTTTTTAAATGTAATCTCATCTCCTGGTTTTACCAAATAAGAAGGGATATTAACCCTTTTACCGTTTACATAAACCCAATTGTGCCTAACCATTTGCCTGGCTTGAGGACGAGAGGTAGCAAACCCTGATTGATACACCACATTGTCAAGCCTACATTCTAATAACTGAAGCAATACTGTACCAGTAACTCCCTTTTTCCTTTGGGCTATCTGGAAATACCTACGAAACTGTCTTTCCAAAACTCCATACATTCGTTTGACTTTTTGTTTTTCCCTTAACTGCAACCCATAGTTAGAGAGTTTCGATCTAATCCTACCATGCTGTCCTGGGGCATAAGGACGGCGAGCAAGTGCACATTTATCAGTATAGCAACGCGGACCTTTCAAGAACAACTTTGCACCGATCCTCCGACATATCCTACACTTTGGAGATAAATATCTTCCCATAGCACCTCCTGACTATCTATAAAAAACTAAACCCTTCTCTTTTTCTTAGGCCGACAACCATTGTGTGGGATGGGGGTTAAATCCCTTATTCGCAATATCCTAAATCCTGCAGACTGAAAAGACTTAATAGTGGCATCTCTTCCTGCCCCCGGCCCCTTAACCCAAATCTCGACTTCTTGAATACCAGATTCTTTTGCACGTCTTATTACCTCACTCGCTGCCTGTTGGGCAGCAAACGGAGTAGATTTCTTAGAACCAGAGAATCCAACCATCCCCGCAGAGGCCGAAATAAGCGCATTACCATCCTTATCAGTTAAAGTAATTATCGTATTGTTAAAAGTAGATTTTACATGGACTATTGCCGAAACTATCCCCTTAATAACCTTCTTTTTTTTCCTTTGTCCGCGTCTTCTCTGTGCCATAACTCTCTTCTCCTACGGTTTATACTGTTAACTTTCTTTTTGCCCTTTTTAATAGATTCCCTCTTGGTCCTTTCCTTGTCCTGGCATTGGTCTTACTCCTTTGCCCTCGAACCGGAAGGCCCCTCTTATGCCGTATACCGCGATAGCAGTTTATTTCCATTAAACGCTTTATATTTTGAGCAACCTCGCGCCTCAAATCTCCCTCTATTTTGTAATTCCGCTGAATTATCTCAGTAATCCTGGAGATCTCCTCCTCAGAAAGATCTTTCGCCCGTTTCATTGGATCGATCTGGGCCTGTTTAAGTATTTCCGCAGAACGCGTTCTTCCAATACCGTAAATGTAAGTCAAAGCAATCCATATTGTCTTTTCCTTAGGAATGTCTACACCTAATATCCTTGGCATAAAAAACCTCCTTATCCCTGCCGCTGTTTATGTGCCGGATCCTCACAGATAACCCGAACCACTCCCTTGCGACGGATTATCTTGCACTTAGGACAAATTTTTTTAACTGATGATCGAACCTTCATACTTGCCTCCTAAAAATTTATTTATATCTATAGACTATCCTGCCACGATTAAGGTCATAAGGTGTTAACTCCACCCTCACCTTATCCCCCGGGACTATTTTTATAAAATGCATACGCATCTTTCCCGCTACATGGGCAAGAACCCTATGCCCATTTTCTAATTCCACTCTGAACATAACATTAGGCAAACATTCCACTATCGTTCCGTCAACCTCTATAACTTCATCCTTTTTAGCCATAACCTCTCCGTATACGCAAACACTCACACCACAACTAAGCGTCGTAAATTCTGTAATTTACCACAAAACACACAATACCTCAAGGGATATTTTATCCTTTTAAAGGTATCTAAGGATTTTAACACTAAATAAGATTAAACACTATATTTCTTTCCTAAATTTTTCTAATAGTTTGAATCTTTTCTATTACCTCCGATGTTGAACGGCCCTTCTGTATAGGAATAGTAATAACCCTTCCTCCCCAAGATAACACCTCTTTTGCTCCTACAATCATATCAACCGGCCAATCCCCTCCTTTCACAAGCACATCAGGCCTTATCTTCTTTATTAACCCAAGAGGCGTATTAGCGGAAAAACTTATCACAGCATCTACCGACTCTAATCCTGCTAAGACCTTCATCCTATCGACTAACGGATTAATTGGCCTGGAAGGCCCCTTTAGCCGCCTAATTGAAGAATCAGAATTAACTCCAACTACCAAGACATCACCTAACTTCCTCGCCTCTTGCAAATAATAGACATGCCCCCAATGAAGGATATCAAAACAACCATTGGTAAATACCACTTTTTTCCCTTCTCTTCTCCATATATCAATAACTGCCTTAAGGTTTGGCCAGTTAAATAACTTATCCTTTACCTCTCTCACATCAATCCTCGCTCTTTAATGGCCGATTCATCAGTCTGTGAATTGCCTGTTCAGGGGAAAGGCCTTCATAGATTATCTCATACACTGCCTCACTTATGGGCAAATCCAATCCATACTGTTTTTTTATCTCCATAACTGCCTTTACTGTGTAGGCACCTTCCACTGCCTTTTTACTTTGTTTTAGATAACCGATGGGATCCGTTCCTACCGCTACAGCCTCACCAAAAGATCTATTTCTACTGTGTACGCTAAAGCCCGTGGTAATCATATCTCCCAAGCCAGAAACACCATAAACCGTCTCTCTCCTCCCTCCTAATGCAACTACCACCCTGGCCATCTCTGAGATAGCCCTGGTCATTAAAGCAGATTTAGAATTTGTACCTAATCCCAACCCATCACATACCCCACAGGCTATAGCAATTACATTCTTTAATGCTCCCCCTAATTCAACACCAATCACATCATCTGAGCGATATATCCTAAGAGAATCACTGGAAAGAAGATATTGCACATTCTGAGCAAAATCTTCATCTGTTGAGGCCACAACCAATGCCGTCGGCAAGCCAGAGACCACCTCTCGAGCGATCGCCGGTCCAGACAGCACTGCTAAGACCTTAGGGGAAATCAACTCATCTACTATCTCGCTCATTAAATGA
>JAMOOT010000068.1 GCA_027065215.1 Candidatus Omnitrophota bacterium
ATCTCCTGCAACAACTCTATATTGTGTTTCAGTATATAGAGAGAATCTTCCGAACCAGATCTTACTTCTTTATCCTGGTTTAGGACTGCCTTCAGATGCCCCTTAAATTTCTCCCAAAGGTCTCGCACTTTCCCCAATTGAGCCCTAACCACACCCCGAGAGGGCGGAATTTTTCTAAACATAGTCATCTTAAGATCTAAGGGCACATCTCCTCCATCATAAAGGGCATTCAAGGTCATATCAAAGACCTTCATTGTAGAAAATAATTGATTGGCCTTTTGATTAACATCTCCTTTTTGGATTAAATCCAACATCTCTTTGGTCATCTTCTGGGTAAGCATTCTTTGTCGGCCGGCTAAATTTATTATAATTGCATCGGACTTCTGCTTCTGTAACGTTATATACACCGAACCAATAATAAGGATGGACATCAAAAATAACAATCCATGAGAGAGCAAAAGTTTTTGAGATACACTTAATCTTTTAAATACACCCATCTCCCCCCTCCTATTGAATAAGGTATCCTTAACCGCCACCTGTTTTTTATTTTAGCAATTAGATAACCTCTTGTCTATAATGAAGTCTTAATACTAAAAAGCAAAAATGCCAAATTGCTTTAAAAGCAGTCGAACACGAGCCAAAGGCAAACCTATTACATTATAGAAACACCCCTCTATCCTATAAATAAAGGCCCCTGCAAATCCCTGTATACCAAATCCTCCTGCCTTATCTAAGGCCTTCTCACGGGAGAAGTAATGCTCAATCTCCCTCTTAGTCAAAGGATGCATAAAGACCTTGGTTTTCTCCACAATGGTTTCTTCTCTATCCCCCATAACAAAAGCAACCCCTGTATAGACATAGTGAGGGTTGCGTGAGAGTAACCACAAGAATTTTTTTGCCTCTTTTTCATCTCTTGGTTTAGGGAACAACCTCCCTTGGCTAAAAACTACCGTATCTGCTGATATCACAAGGTGGTCTCTAAACATAGGGGAAACCGTTCGGGCCTTATTCAACGCGTTTTCCCTAACAACCCGCCTCACTTCTTGAAAAGTCCTTGCGCGATTAATCTCCTCACTATGCCCAGGGCAAACTACTCTAAAAGGGATCCCTAAATAACTAAACAATTCCCTCCTTCGAGGAGAATTAGAGGCCAAGATTACAATGGATTTATGTCCGTGCTTTTTGTTCATTGCTACGTTCTATCTGTTCCAATTTTTTCTTAAGCAAAAATTTTTGTTGAGGTGAAAGATGAGCCAAAAAAACACCTATCTGATAGAGGCCATCTTCAATCTCCCTATACCACACAGTCCGAGCATCCAAAGTAATCTTCTCACCATCGCTAAACTCCACCTCTAAATCATAGACTTGGCCTCGATTTAATTTTATAGGCGAGAAAAACATCATCCCACCCAGGCACATATTACCCGGTCTAATACTGTGAGAGGTCCCACTTGAATCGTAAACTACAGCCTCCAGTAGAGGTTCTTTTATCTGCACTCTCTTCCAATACCTTCTGTTTCTAAAGGCCAGTGTTTTATCGCGCTTTATAACTACAGAGGCCCCTTTTCCCTTTTGTTTTGCCAAATAAAGGGCATCATCGGCTGCCCGGAAGAAATCTCTAACGGTCTCATATTCAGGCGAATATTCTACAATTCCAGCGCAAAAGCTAAAAGGATTATCTAAGTATTCTAAGTGAAGTATACTATCGTGTTCTTTCATTTTCATTCGCACCTCATCTAAAATCTCCTGGGCTCGTTCGCCTGTGGTGTTCGGGAAAATTACCAAAAACTCATCACCAGCATAACGAGTAGCAACCTCTGATGGATGCAAATGCCTCACTAATATCTTCCCAAAGGCCCTCAATAACAAATCACCTTGAACATGGCCTAACTTCTCATTGACACTACGGAAGTTATCAAGATCCAGTATAGATATCGTCAATTGTCCTCCATGTTGACTTATTCCTTTCATCTCGCGCTCGAGCAAGTCCATAGCATAAAACATACTGGAAATATCTTCTTCCAACCCAACCCACTCCTTAGGCCTA
This sequence comes from Candidatus Omnitrophota bacterium, assembly GCA_027065215.1. Lineage (GTDB taxonomy): Bacteria > Omnitrophota > Gorgyraeia > S143-82 > S143-82 > S143-82. The sequence goes on from JAMOOT010000068.1 coordinate 2,048, forward strand.
AATTTTTTACTCCATAATTTAACCAAGATTATCAATCCGAAGTAAAATAACAAGGTAGAAAGGTGGTAAAACCAGGGATAATCCAACAACATCCCTCCAAACACAGTCAATAACACCGCTGCAAATATAGACTCTGCTACAGTGCGTTCTAATGAAAACTTTAGAAGACTTAATGCAAGAATCTGCTGCCAAAGAAAATCCAGTCCAGAATACATCAAGGAAAGAATACCTACCAACAATATGGTTCCCAAAAACAATGCATAGTGTATCATTTTTCTATCCCCTTTATTTCCACAATCTTATTACGAGATTGAGACCCTTTGATTAATATAACATCCCTTTTTTTAACCTCAAAAAACTCTGATAAAACCTCTACAAGTTGTTCATTGGCCGCCCCATCTACCGGGGGTTTGGTCAAATATACCTTGTATTGCCCCGGAGAGAGTTTTTTGACACAAACCTTTTTCGCCTTAGGAACCACCTTTACTGATATTAACATGTCTTACTCTCACCCCTGCCTCATCCAAAAACTCTCGCGCTAACTCATCAGGATAGCCTTCAGAGATAATGATTTCATTTATGCCGGCGTTAATAAGCATCTTGGTACAGATAATACAAGGTTGCGTAGTTATATACATCACAGCATCTTTAAGGCTGACACCATGTAATGCTGCCTGGATTATTGCGTTTTGTTCTGCGTGTAGTCCACGACACAATTCATGTCTCTGCCCCGATGGTACACCCAATTTTTCTCTTAAACAACCAACCTCTTCGCAGTGTTTAATGCCCGAGGGCGGCCCATTATAACCTGTTGCCAATATTCTCTTGTCTTTTACTACAACAGCTCCAACTCGTCGTCTGAGACAAGTAGAACGCTCAGCCACCAAAAATGCAATTCGCATAAAATATTCATCCCAACTTGGTCTCATATTCACATCTCCCTTAACTTTATATGAATCAAAACATTATCCAATTCCTGCTCCACATCGTCAACCGTAATTGCCTTAAGACAAGCAAACCCTCTCTTGCACCTATGAGCCAAACAGACCTCACATCTTGCCTCGTGAAGCACTACTGAATTAGGATG
>JAMOOT010000069.1 GCA_027065215.1 Candidatus Omnitrophota bacterium
GAAGATTGTGCTGATGATGTGGGTAGAATAGTGAAACTTCGCTCTACAGGGACGAGTGCTGGAGTAAGTGTCTCGGTGGTATCTTGGATATGGTATGGCCTGGAGCGGTCCAAGGTCTTTGATTATATTTATTTTATCAATAATTATGGTTGGTTTTGGGGCTCAGGTATAACTGCCAATGGGGATATTCGGTCTAATGGAGATTTTTCTCTACGCTATGGGCCCAAGATAAATGGAGATGTGTATGCCAGTGTTGATCCTGAAATTGGGAGTTCTGGGACGATATCCGGGACAAGTGTTTATGATAGTCTATCTACCTATTATGCTACTGCCCCGCTTCGGGCAAGGCCGGGTAATCCGACTTATCCTTCTGAGGATGTGAATGGAAATGGTTTGCTTGACCCGGGAGAGGATACAAACGGAAATGGGCAGTTAGATACCTATGAATATTCAGATGGATACGATGGGACATCTGTTCATTATGATAAGCAGATGCCGATAGTTATGCCTTATTTAGGCGACCTTGGTTTTTACAAGACCGTTGCTACTCAAAAAAGGGGCAAGATTATAAAGGGGGGAACTACTCTGGTTGATGGTGTCTATGAAGGGAATTTGGTTCTTATAGGGACGGATGCAGATCCTATAGAGATAGAAGGGCCAGTAGTGATTACTGGCGATGTGATAATAAAAGGGAAGGTAAAAGGACAAGGGGTGATTTATGCAGGACGGAATGTGCATATTGTGGGTAGTATAAAATATGTTGATCCACCTAAGTGGAAGAAACCAGATACTAATCCTTCTGCTACGGACGATGACAACCTTAGTAAAGATTTTCTCGGTTTAGCGGCAAAGGGAAATGTCATAATAGGGGATTATACCGACTACCATTGGTATAATTCATGTGGAAGGTATCTTCGTCCTCCTTTTACTACTCCTTATAAGGTAGAGCCTTCTGATGCCGGGAATGGATATGTTACCAGTTATGATGCGGAAGGTAACCCTTGGTTTAATGGTAATTATACTGCTTATGATGGAGGGAAGAAAGAGGATGGTTCGCCGAGAAGATATTATGAGTCCAGTTTAACTAATTGGTTTATCCGTTCGATTTCGGATGATTATCGGGATATTAAGCAGATAGATGCCTTTATATATACTAACCATGCAGTGGCTGGGACGGTAGGAAATCTTACCCTTAACGGAGGTATTGTGGCTCGTGATGAGGCTATAAGGTTTCTTAATAAACTTACTCTTAATTATGACATTAGGGTTAAAAATCTGAGGTTTAGAGATAAATTTTACCTGCCGCGGGATTTGAGCGAACCGAAAGTGTGGGTATGGGAAGAAGAGTAAATATTGTCCTATTAGTGATAGCGATATTTACCCTTTGGGGATTTATCCCGTCAAATGTGCCTTTGGAGAGGGTAGAGAAAGAGATAAATAACCAACAAAATAAGCATAAGGTTCAAGTATTAGAAAAAAAAGGTTCTCCGAAGAAGATTGTTATAGGACGATATGTTTATAAAGTGGCCTTAAAAGAGGAAAGGAACGAGGAAGATAGGAAGGTGGTAAAAACCTCTGCTAATATTGTGGCCAAGGGTCGATCTAAAAGGAAAAATCATTCGATTGTTCCTCGGTTGGTGGTGGGATTATTGCTTTTGGTGATATTTGGAGTGGTATCGGTCCAATTTTACCTTAAAGGACGGAAGATGATTGATTTAGATTCCCGTAATGCGTTTTCCTTCCTTGAATTAGTAATAACTCTTGCCATATTCACAATTGTTATCTGGGCAATTTCCTCTTTGCTTTTTTCTACGCGCCCTTTTTTTACTGCCTGTGAAGAGAAGTTAACGGAACTTAACCGTGCAAGGCGACTACAACTTTATTTAGAGAAGGTCTTATCGATGGCATGTGAACAGGGGACCGATACAGTGAATATATATTCGAACAAGATTGTGTTCCCTTACTGTACTGTAGAATCTGGGACTCGGGTAGTAGCGGGATATGGAAAGATAAGATTTGATGGTAACAACATACTTGTTGATAAAACCGGGTCTGGCCAGGAACATTTGCTGGCTCAGAACATTTCTTCTTGGCAAGTAATAAGAGATGGTGATAAAATACAAATACGGTGTCAGTTTGTTGATGGTGGCTCTTATTTATTTCAGGTGGCAGTGTTGACGGATTGAAAAGGGGGGTAAATACTTGTTTGGGGCCTCTGTTCGTCGGGTAGTTTCAATAGATGTTAGTGGCAGTAGTGTGAAGATCGCCCAGGTGGCAAATCTGGGATCTAAACACTCGCCGGTGGTAGAAGTATTCTTTTATGAAAAGATAAAGGATGTTGAGGAGTTAAAGTCTTTCCTGTTATCGATAAAAGGAAATTTGAACCTTAAAAAATCCCAAGTGGTGATTGTTTTGCATGGTATCCAGACCATCTATCGTTTATTAGAAGTCCCTCATTTAGATGGGGTAGAATTGGAAAAAGCAATCCATTACGAAGAGGAGGTCTATATCCCTTTTCCTTCAGATGATCGAATTGTGGACTGGAGGATAGTGCACGAGACAGAGGATACACTAAGTGTGGCATTGGCAGGGGCAAGGCGCTCAGCAGTGGAAGAGTTTATTGCCCCTTTTAGAGAGGTTGAATTACCGTTATATTCTGCAGAGATATCAGGATTGGCATTGGCTAATTTGTTTAGCACTTTCAATGCATCAGATGATACAGTGGTGTTGTTGGATGTGGGGGCAAAGTCTACTACTTTTGTGATTATGGCTAATGGCCTCCCTGTGATTATTAGGGACATAAGTATTGGTGGAGACCTGTTTACTGATCACATAGAGGATGTCCTTCACCTTACAAAGGAAGAGGCTGAGTTGTTGAAGTGCAATCCGGGAGAGAGTGTGGAGGATTTAAAGGTCGCGTTAGAACCTATATTTTATAGATTTGCTGAAGAGATAAAGGTCTCTATGGAATATACAGGGCAACTCTCTATTGGCAAGGCTACTAAAGTGTTTTTGAGTGGAGGGGGAGGTAGGGCTCCAGGGTTAAAGGAGTATTTGGAAAAGTCGTTAGAGATACCGGTTGAGAATTGGGATGTATTAAGTAAATTTGAATTAGGTAAGGGTATCAATAAAG
>JAMOOT010000070.1 GCA_027065215.1 Candidatus Omnitrophota bacterium
CATATCACGATGCCTGCAGTGTAGGAAGGCTTAGTGAACCTTGGATCCCATGGGAAGGAATCAGGGATGCTGAAGATTGGGGTAAACTTAAGCCAGCAAGGCAGTTTAGACGCGGTACAAATGGCTGTTATGAGCCACCAAGAAATCTTATAAAGGCAATTCCAGGGATTGAGCTGGTAGAGATGTTCAGACATCATCACAATGCATATCATTCAGGAGAAGGTGGAGGAGTGCTTGAAGCATATCCTGAAACAGCTCACTTTGCTGCTGACTGGAGACTCAGAGAAGCAGATGAATTTGGTGCAGAGGCAATAGTAACACCTGATGTACATAGCCTGCACATGTTGAAAGGTGCATTAGAAAGAGTAGAAACAGATACCGTTGGAAAGGTCTATCATATTGCTGAAATAGTGGATGAGACCTATTAATTGATTTGATAAGTGGCAGAGATGTATTCGTCTCTGCCACTTAGAGAAGGAATTGGATAAAACTTAAAGAAAAGGAGGTTTCCGATGGCTTATAAGGAAAAACCAATGCTTAGCACTGAAGAGATGAAAGAAAAGCTAAGACAGCTTAGAGCACAGCCCTACTGGTGGGACATGCCAGAAGAAGCATATAGAGAACTGGAAGCAGTTGTAGGCCCAGATAAGATCAGCAGAGAGAAGGTAGTAAGACAGGCATATGTTGGTCGTGGATATGCAAGAGAGCTGATATGGTTTTCTGGACAGGCATATCCTCCATGCTGTGTGATTCAGCCTGAGACTACAGAAGAAGTGGCTGAAATAGTAAGAATCTGTAATAAATATCATCTTCCATTTAATCCCTGCTCCTCCCAGTGGGCATATAATGCAAACCCAAGATTTAGGCCTGATCAGGTGCAGATAGATCTACAGAGGATGCAAGATGTAGTGATAGACAAGAAGAATCTTTATGCCAGGGTTCAGGCAGGAGTAAGATATGGTCATTTCTGTCAGGCCTGCTTTGACAATGACTGCTATTTCATCAACACTGGTGGTGGAAGTGCTTCTTGTGTAATCGCAAATCATACTGTTTGGGGATGCTCTCCATTCAATTATAGGATGGGAAATCCAGAGCGTCGTACAATGGCAGTAACTTGGGTAAGCCCAGAAGGAGATATAGTGAGGACAGGCTCATGGGCTGGAAGAGAGACCACAGCAGAGAATGGGTTCTGGGGTGATGGTTTAGGGCCAAATCTTAATGGTATCTGGCGTGGTCACATTGGATGGTTTGGAGCAATGGGAATAGTAACTGAGATGACTGTAAAGATATTCCCATTTATAGAAAACGCAAAAGAGGCAATGGTTCCTGAGGGAGTAACACCTGATTCTCATACTGCTTTTAGGACAAACAGGGTTCAGTGGCAGAATATAAAACTGCCGAGCAGAAAGGCACTTGAAGACTTTATGTATGCATTTTCTCATTGCCAGATCGGTGCAGCTATCACAAAGGTGCCAGTATTCTGGAGAGTTATTGCAAAGGCAAAGGACAAAGAGGACTTCTGGGAAAGATGGAGCGGTGTAACAAAAGAGGATATTGAAAACTTCCATATGGCAAGAGTGCTTCTTATTGGATTTACCAATGAGAAACAGATGGAATATGAGCGCGCAGTCCTTGATGAACTGAGACAGGAGTTTGGTGGCGAGTTTACAAGGACAAAACCATCTGATGAGTCCTGGTTTAAGAATGCTGATACCTCTGGAATGTGGATGATGACAAATGGTTACTCCTCATGTGAAGCAGGTCAGGAATGCTTAAGATGTACATATGAGACTGGTAAGAAACTTGGAAAAATACTGTGGGAAAAATACACACCACCATTTATGCCAGAATATGGTGACCCAGGATGGTTCCAGTCCAATGACTTTGGCCACTCAAGTTACTTAGAATTTCTGGTTTACATGAATGTGGATAAATGCGATCCGCTTTCTCCTTACTATGATCCCGGTTATGTGCAAGGTATGATAGGATGGTACTTTGAAGAAACCCCAACAGTAGATGCAGAGACAGGATTCTTGGACTTCTTCCCTGCATCATGTCATGGAATAATGTTCCAAGGTCCATTCTTCAGTGATTATCAGGTCTGGGTAGATAGATTTAAGGAAGAATTCGACCCAAAAACAGTATCTAATCCACCTGCACCATATGATCCAGAGTGGATCACAGAGGCGCTACCACCATTTATGCTGAATAAATCGAGACGCTTCCTCAGGACAATCAAGAGGGGCAAGTCAATGCTGCTCCAGTAAACTGAAAGTGAGAGGGGGATTCGTAAGAGTCCCCCTCTTTTTTTGTCTAAGAATAAAAATCCCTTAAAGAAAATGAAAGAGCAGATAAAAGCTATATTCTATCCTAATTCTGTAGCCATTGTTGGTGCTTCTGCTGTTCCTGGAAAGGCAGGGGCAAGGAGGACAGCAAGTCTTTTAGATGGCGGATACAAGGGAAAGATATATCTTATAAATCCTGCAAGGGATTATATCTATGGAAGAAGGGTATATAAAAGGCTTACAGATATAGAAGAAGATGTAGATTTAGCACTTATAGTGGTAAGGAAAGATTTTCTGTTAGATGCTGTTAAGGATGCTGTAAAAAAAGGTGTAAAGGCTTCCGTAATTATTACTGCTGGCTTTAGCAATGCTACAGAAGAGGGAAAAAGACTAAACCAGCAGATTCTATCTATTGCAAAAGAAAGTGGTATGAGGATTGTTGGTCCAAACTGCAGCGGAATCTTTAGTGCTTCTGCTAATCTTAACCTTTTGGGGGTTCCTTTTATAAAGCCGGGCAATATCTCTTTGGTTTCTCAGAGTGGAAATATTATTGACTCTATTGTCCATTATGCACGTTTAAGAGGCGTAGGTTTTAACAAGATAATAAGTATTGGAAATGCTATTGACTTAGGTATTCATGAATATCTCGAATTTTTGGGTGATGATCCTGAAACCAAGATTATAGCCTGTTATATAGAAGGCATAAATGATGGAGCAAGATTGGTTCAAATAGCCCGTGATATTACTAAAAAAAAGCCTATTGTTGCTA
>JAMOOT010000071.1 GCA_027065215.1 Candidatus Omnitrophota bacterium
GTGGACAAATCGTTACGCAAACTCCACAACCAACACACTTTCTTGGATCAACAACTGAAACTTCACCACTAGAGAATATCTTTTTCTTGGCAAGTAAGGTAATTGCCCTTGATGCAGCAGCTAACCCTTGGGCAATAGACTCGTCTATTGATTTTGGATAGTGTGCAAGACCACACAAATACACTCCATCTGTGGCAAATTCTGCAGGACCAAGTTTTGCGTGCTTTTCAACAAAAAATCCATCTTCATTTAATGGGAGTTTATAGAATTGGGCAAGTTTTTCATCCTTATAGGGAACTATGGCGGTTGCAAGGGTCAAAAGGTCAGTCTCTATCTCAAGGGGCAAACCTGCAATATGGTCTTTTACCTTTACAATTAACTTATCTCCTTCCTTTGTCACAACAGGCTTTTCATCTACATTGTACCTTATAAAAATAATCCCTTTCCTTCTTGCCTCTTCATATAGATACTCCCGCTCACCATAGGTCCTGATATCCCTGTATAAGATAAATACCTTTGCCTCTGGATTTCTCTTCTTGATCTCTAGTGCACTCTCAATTGAGTGTGTACAACATACCCTGGAACAATATGGCCTATCCTTTTCCCTTGAGCCAACACACTGGATAAATACCGCTGTCTTTACATCTTTTAATTTAGGATCATCGTCCATAAACATCTTATCAAGCTCAAGGTGGGTCTTGATCCTTTCATCTTGTCCATACAAATACTCATTTGGCTGATATTCTGCTCCACCTGTTGCAATTATTGTAACACCATGCTCTATGGTCTCTTCTCCAGAGCTATTTTTTATTGTTGTCTTAAAATTACCAACAAAGCCATCAACATCTATTATCTCACTATTTAAATGAATATGTAAATTATCTAACGACTTTGCCTCATTAATTAAGTTATCTAAGCCTTCTTTTACAGACTCTCCTGTCCATGTCCTATATAGTTTTAGGGCATTTCCACCAAGCTTGTCTGTTCTCTCCACAATATGGGTCTCATATCCCTGCTTAGCAAGATTGATTGCAGCACTGAGTCCTGCAACACCACCGCCTATAACCAGGGCCCTTTGATCTATATTTAACTCCATTTCCTTAAGTGGCTCTTTGTAGATTACCTTATTTACGGCCATTCTGACCAATTCTTTGGCCTTTTCTGTAGCAATTTCTGGATTATACCTATGTACCCAGGAGTCCTGATTTCTGATATTTACCATTTCAAATACGTACTTATTAAGGCCTGCATTTATCAATGTCTCCTGGAACAAGGGTTCATGTGTCTTAGGAGTACATGCAGCTACAATCACCCTAGTTAAACCTTTTTCCTTTATCACTTCAGTAATCTTTTCCTGTGTATCCTGTGAACAGGTATACATATTGTCTTCTACGTGAACAACATAAGGCAAAGTGGCTGCATAATCCCTCACAGCATCAACATCTATAACTCCTGCGATGTTTGTTCCGCATCTACATACAAACACGCCAATTCTCGGAGGTTCACCAATTATATTCTTCTCTGGAGGTGTCTTCACCTCAGTTGTCTGGGTAAATCTTACATCACTTAATATTTCACCTGCAGCTGCAGCTGCTGCTGAAGAGTCCACCACTGCTGTTGGAATATCCTTTGGCCCTTGGAATGCGCCGCAAACAAATATTCCATCTTTAGACGTGGAAACAGGCCTAAAACTGGAGGTCTTACAAAACTTACCCTTGGTTAATTCAACTCCTAAGACCGAGGCAAGCTCTATAGTCTCTTTTGCTGTCTCAAGGCCCACAGAGAGCACTATCATATCAAATTGTTCTTCCTTGATCTCTCCAGATTCATCAAAATATCTCACAATAAGATCATCACTTCCAGGAACTGGTGCTATAGTGTGGATTCTGGATCTGATAAACTTCACTCCATGCTTTTCTTTGGCCTGTTCATAGTATCTTTCAAAGTCTTTTCCATAGGTGCGCATATCCATGTAAAAAATTGCGCATTCAAGGTCTGAGCCTGCATGCTCTTTGGCAATTACCGCCTCTTTTATTGCGTACATACAACATACTGATGAACAATATCCATGATCACACCTGTTTATATCCCTTGATCCCACGCACTGGAGCCATGCAATCTTTTTGGGCTCTTTGTGATCTGATGGTCTAACTAGATGGCCACCTGTTGGACCAGATGCAGATAAGATCCTTTCAAATTGCATTGCTGTAACCACATTTGGAAGCAATCCATATCCATAGTTATCTAGTCCCTTTGGATCATAAGGATTAAAACCAGGTGCCAGGACTATTGCTCCAACATCTAAGACCTCTTCTTCTTTTTTCTGTGCATGGGTCTCTAAGGTCACAGCACCTGCTCCACACGCCTTCACACACTGAAAACATTCACAACAATAACTACAATTAATACACCTTTCTGCCTCTTTGCGGCCTTCTTCTTCTGTTAATCCAAGTTCCACTTCCTTAAAATTGCCCTTTCTCTCTTCAACTGGAAGCTCCCTTACCTTGGCCCTTTGCTTTGGAGATTCTGTTTCTGGAATTGGTCTATATTCAAAATTCTCATCTATTTTTTGAGGTTCTCTGCCTGCTTCTAAATCTTCTCCATTTAGATACCTCTCAATGGAAATCGCAGCTTCCTTGCCTGCTGCAACAGCACCAATCACTATCCATGGACCACTTTGACAATCACCACCAGCAAACACGCCTTGTTTGTTGGTTGCATAGGAAATTGAATTGGTCTCTATTGTGGACTTTTTGGTAAAGGTTAAACCTGTTAGGTTCTCTAAACAGGATATATCTGGCCTCTGACCAATTGCAGCTGCTATCTGATCTACCTCTAAATCAAAATCACTATCTGGTATTGGAATTGGGCGCCTTCTTCCAGATGAATCTGGCTCACCCAGCTCCATCTTAATGCATCTTAAACCAACAACCTTTCCATCTTTCTGCAAAACTTCCTTTGGAGCTGCTAAAAATAGAAATTTGACCCCTTCTTCTTTTGCTGCCTGAACCTCTTCTGGCAAGGCAGGCATCT
>JAMOOT010000072.1 GCA_027065215.1 Candidatus Omnitrophota bacterium
ACATAAACGGTTGATCGTTGTCTATGGTGAACACCCAGATACATGGATAGATTATATCTGCGATACAATAAAGACAATATATTCGGTAAAGGTTCCGACAAAGCGAGGTTATGGCTCGATTCGTCGGGTAAACGTAAATGCTTCCCCTATGTCAGTAGAGGAACTTAAACGGCTTAAAGAAGTTGGAATAGGGACATATCAGGTATTCCAAGAGACCTATCACCTTCCCACTTATGAATATGTCCATCCGAAGGGTACTCGCAAGCATGATTATCTTTGGCGATTGTATGTAATGCATCGTGCTATGGAGGCTGGGATAGATGATGTAGGGATAGGGGTGTTATTTGGCCTTTATGATTGGAGGTTTGAGGTCTTGTCTTTGGTTTACCATTCCCATGAGTTGGAAAGAGAGTTTGGCATAGGTCCTCATACAATTTCTTTCCCACGCCTTGAGCCTGCCTTGAATACGCCATATGTCCAGCAGAGTAAGTATAAAGTTAATGATGAAGATTTTAAGAAGATAGTAGCAGTCTTGCGCTTGGCTGTACCATATACAGGTTTGATAATTACTGCAAGGGAGCCAGCAAAGATAAGGGACGAAATGGTAAATATAGGTATTACTCAAACTGACGCCTCAACGCGAATAGGGATAGGAGCGTATTCAGATAGATTAACGGAGCAGGAATTAAAACGACAGCAATTCCAGTTAGGAGATACCCGTTCATTGGATGAATTGATACGGGATTTGGCTAAAATGGGATATATTACATCGTTCTGCACTGCAGGATATCGGTGTGGCAGGACAGGGAAAAAGATAATGTCACTATTGAAGACTGGACAAGAAGGGAAATTCTGCAAATTAAATGCAATACTCACGTTTCGCGAGTGGTTAGATGATTTTGCCTCGGAGGAGACAAGGGCGATGGGGGAAAGATTGATAGAGAAAGAAATGGAAGAGGTAAAGGCGACTATGCCCCATATCTTCCATGAACTTTTAGAATATTACGAAAAAACCTGCCAGGGCGCAAGGGATTTGTATTTTTGATATCAAAAACCAAGTTATCTTTTATGGAAGAGAAGATTTTTGTCTTAACGCATAAGGCCTTTTTTGAGGATGGGCTCCCATTAGAAAGCGGAAAATCTATTCAGCCATTAGAAATTGCATATGAGACCTATGGAGATCTAAATGCAGATAAGAGTAATGCGGTGCTAATATGTCATGCTCTATCTGGTAGTGCGAATGCTGCCTTTTGGCATCAAGATGCCCGCAAACCTGGGTGGTGGGATGCATATATAGGCCCAGGCAAGGCTATAGATACAGATAAATTCTTTGTGGTCTGTTCGAATGTTATTGGTGGATGCTATGGCTCATCCGGCCCGGCAACAATAAATCCAAAGACAGGGAAACCATATGGCTTGGAATTCCCTGTTGTGACGATAAACGATATGGTCAATGCCCAGGTTAAATTGATGGATTATCTGGGGATAGATAAATGGTTGTGTGTCATTGGGGGGTCTATGGGGGGGATGCAGGCCCTTTCTTGGGCTTTTCATCATCCAAATAAAGTTCGGGCTGTAATCCCTATTGCTACCACTATGCAACATACTGCTCAACAAATAGCCTTTAATGCAGTAGGTCGGCAGGCAATAATGCGGGATCCAAACTGGAATCAAGGAAATTACTACGGTTCTACTTCTCCTTACCAGGGGCTTGCAGTGGCACGAATGATAGGTCATATCACCTATTTAAGTGATGCAGCAATGAATATAAAGTTTGCCCGTCGTTTGCGGGAAAAAGAGAAGTATGGATATGATTTTTCTATTGATTTTGAGATAGAGAGTTATCTTGACTACCAGGGGGATTCCTTTGTTCAACGATTTGATGCCAACTCTTATTTATATCTTACCAAGGCAATTGATTACTTTGATCTTTTGTCTGAAATAGATTTAAAGAAAATGGAAATGGTGGAGGCAGAGTTTTTGTTAATAAGTTTTTCTTCGGATTGGTTGTATCCTCCATCCCAGGTGGAAGAAATTGCTAAGATTTTAGAGTCTCATAATAAAGACGTAAGTTATTGCTGTATTAATTGCGATTATGGACATGATTCTTTTCTTATCTATAACGAACAACAGGAGAGATTGCTTAGGGGATTTTTGGAACATTTGATATCCGAGGTAGAAAGATGAGTCCTCTTGTTAGACGAAGAGATTATCAACTTATAGAAGAGATAGTTGGTGAAGGGGCAAGAGTGTTGGACTTAGGGTGCGGTGAAGGTGATCTTTTGTTATCCTTGAAGCGGTATAAAAAAGTGAAAGGGTATGGGATTGAATCCAATGAAGATAAGGTATCTATATGTGTAGAGAAAGGTTTGGCAGTGCATCATGGGGATTTGGAGTCTATGATTGGAGTATATTCTGACAATACATTCGATTATGTAATTCTTTCACGTACAATTCAGGAAATACGGAATCCCAAGAGGGTGTTGAATGAGATAGTTAGAATAGGGAAACAGGCGATCGTTAGTTTTCCTAACTTTGCCCATTGGAAAATACGGTTTCATTTGATGTTTAAAGGCACCGCCCCCAAGAATCCTGCTTTACCATATGAGTGGTACGATAGCCCTAATTCTCATTATCTGACTGTGAAAGACTTTTATCAGTTCTGTAAGGCCCATCGTATAGAGGTCTTAAGGGCAGAATTCTTTTCGGGGTATTCTAAGATATCCTTTTTGCCAAACTTTTTTAGTGAAGAGGCTTTGTTTTTGATAAAAAAGCAGAAATAGCCTGTCCTGTTATTTTTAGCACTATCTTGCTTTGTTTGCAAAAAATGCTTGACATTGCCCTCCCTTATCAGTAAAATTAGCAAACCAGAAAGGTAAGTGATAGTTTAAGGGTGGTTTCCGAGCCTTGTTATAGGTTAACTGTTTGGGTGGTAAAGGGTTATGATTTTGGGTCAACAAACAGGAGGTGAGGAACTATGAAGTTCAAACCGTTAGGCGATCGAGTCTTGATAGAGGTACTTG
>JAMOOT010000073.1 GCA_027065215.1 Candidatus Omnitrophota bacterium
CGATAAGTGTGGGGTGGTCCCTGTCCCAGAGAAAGATTTACCTGTTTTATTGCCGGATGTAGTAGAATTCAAGCCTACAGGTGAATCTCCATTAAAATATGTTGATGAGTTTATCAATACAACCTGCCCGAATTGTGGAAGGCCGGCCAAAAGAGAGACCGATACTATGGATACATTTGTTGATTCGTCCTGGTATTATTTGAGGTATATTTGCCCTCATGACAGTGATAGGCCGTTTGATACTGAGTTGGTGAACAAATGGCTTCCTGTGGATCAATATATAGGTGGGGTTGAGCACGCTATATTGCATTTGATGTATTCTCGGTTTATTACCAAAGTATTGTATGATTTAGGGTATGTAGATTTTGTTGAACCCTTCGAGAGACTATTTACCCAAGGTATGATAATAAAAGATGGGGCAAAGATGTCCAAATCAAAGGGAAATGTGGTTAGCCCTGATCATTTGATAGAAAATTTTGGCGCAGATACGATGAGATTATACATCTTATTTATTGGCCCTCCAGATAGAGATGCAGAATGGAACGATCGGGCAGTTGAAGGTATCTGGAGGTTTCTAAATCGGGTTTGGAATCTGCTGGAGATATATAAGTCACTTGAGGGAACGGGTAAGGAAGAAGTTGATAAATCGGTTCGGAGGAAACTTCATCAGACAATAAAGAAAGTTACTGATGATATGGAAGGAGACTTCCACTTCAACACAGCAGTAAGTGCTATTATGGAATTGGTGAATTTACTCTATGAGAAACGCGACAACGGCATTTCTCAAGAAGTATTTGGCGAGGCTATTGAAAACCTCATTCTCCTTTTATATCCATTTGTGCCTCACATATGTGAAGAGATGTGGGTTCGGTTGGGACGAAAGGATAGGTTGAGCGAGCACCCATGGCCAGAGTATAACCCAGAGTATCTGGTGGAGGATGAGATAGAGTGGGTGGTTCAGGTCAATGGCAAAGTTCGCGCCAGAATGCGTTTGCCTGCGGGAAGTAACCCGGATCTGGTTCAAAAAAAGGCCCTCTCTGAGATTTCCCGATATTTAGAGGGCAAAGAGATCGTGAAGGTTATTGTTGTGCCTCAGAAGTTGGTAAATGTGGTAGTGAAGTAATCCGTTAGGGGGGTAAGATGAAAGTATTAGTTGCGGAACCCGATAGGCCAATATGGGAAGGAGAGGCCAGTAGAGTCTTTTTGCCTCTTGAAGGTGGAAACGTATGGGTATTGGAACACCATGCCCCTATGGTTGGAATCCTTAAAGAAGGAGAGATAGTCATAGAATCAGGTACTCAAGAGCGGATAAAGGTGGGGCGTGGAATCGTAAAGGTGAGAGATAACGAGGTAGATATACTTGTTAGGTAGAGATTGGAAAGGCATAATTAAGTATTTTTCTTTGATCTCCCAGATAGGTCTTCAATTCATATTTACCGTATTAATTGGTGGATGGTTAGGTTTGCTCATAGATAAAAAGTTTTCAACCTCTGGAGTGTTTAGTATTTTTGGAATATTATTAGGGGTGATAGGAGGATTCTTTGGCGTCTGGAAACTTATCTCTCACGCAGAAAAAGATAGTTGATGATTGTGTTAGGCAGGTAATCAGACTTTCAGTTATAGTCTCCATTGTTATTTCCGTATGTTTATTTTTCGCTTTTGGTAGATATGTATCTCTATCTTATCTCAGCGGTTCTCTGGTCTCATTATTGAATTTTTTGCTGTTGAAGTATCAGACGGAATTCTTGGTGAGAAAAAGAAACTCCGGAAATTTGATATTCATAATCCTGTTTGGGTATCTATTTCGTTTTGGCTTAATGGGACTATTTTTATTCTTTGTGGGCAATTATGGCATAAAGTACCTTTTATCCGCAGGATTTGGTCTGATGAGCGTTAGGATAGGGATATTCTTTTATGGAATCTTTTCCCCTGAGTAAGGAATACATCTGAAGTAGTGTGCTTGAATGACGACGTGAATTTATTTCTATCCAAATTTATTCCCTTTGGATAGGATTATCCAAAGCGATTTTGTCCCACAGATCTGTAGTAATATTTTAATATGGCATAAATTGATTTTATCCCTTCCGTTGGCTATACTTCTTCCAAGAGGGGAAATGTTTGTACCATTGGAGAGAAAGAATGCGTAATTGGTTAAATTGGATAATTTCAATTATATTTTTATTTTCCAACCTCTCAGCGGGTATTGGCTATTCTGCCACTATCCCGATGGTTATAGAGTTTTCTTCGGTTGAGGATGTATTGGGATATGAACCGAGTTCGTATCTTGTTGGGATAAAGGTAGATAGAGAGGATGTAAGTTTTTTCTGGAAGAGCATCTTTGATGAACACAGGAAGATGACAGATAAAGAAAGGGAGGCCAATATCAAGTTTTTCCTCCTTGCATTGGCCATACCTGATGACCAGCTATGGGTAAATCTAAATGTGCTTTTGGATGAGACTCAGGTATTAGGACGGAAGTTGCTTTGTACTGATATTGGCAAGGTCTTGATGTATTCAGATGTGCAACTCAAAAAAGACGTCCAGAGGCTGTTTAATCAGGATATGTTTTGGGATAAGGTGGCTGAGTTGGGATATATATCTGATCCAGAGGAGATAGATAACAATTTGATGCCGCGATTTTGGATTGTTCCGGGACAATTATCAGTCTTTATGGGCCCTAAGGGCGTGTTGATTAAATCCGCAGATTTAAAGGTGATGTTCCAATTGCATCAAGGTAAAAAGGATGAAGGTAGTAGAGAGATCAGAGAGGCAATCTCAAATCTTGTGGAGAGAGATATCATTCCGGGATTGACCTATTTAGTAAATCATAACAATAGATATAGACTTCTTCGGCAGGTTTACTATGCCTGCATATTGGCCCAGTGGTATAAGAAGTTTGCAAAGGACAAGATAGAATCTGTGTTTACTCAGTTGGTTGACTCCGGACAGATAGGAGGACTTCAATCAGATAGGATCTGGAGTCCTCGTGAGTTTTTGGATGAATATGTCAGACTATAC
>JAMOOT010000074.1 GCA_027065215.1 Candidatus Omnitrophota bacterium
ATGATCCCAATTGATGTCTCCCGCCACAATCCTGCCCATAGGATCTATGATACAAGAAAAACCATCGTTATTGGCCTTTATCACCCACACACTAAATCTTATGGCTGCTATTCTTGCCATATTCAAATGGAACCACTGGGCCAATCCCTTCCCAAACCAATCATCGTTTGAAAGAACCACCAATGCGTGGATTTCCTGCCTTATTTTTTTCATCCGAGTTTCGATTAAATAGTAAAAACTATCCTCATAGCATATCAATGGCATCACATTAATACCTTTTACTTCAAAGACTACATTATCCTTCCCTCTACTATATTGGGCATTTCTTAATAATGGAATTAATCGGAGGATATTATTTTTAAACCAGTTCGGAATCCAATCAGGGATATATTCGCCAAATGGAACCAACTTTTGCTTTGCATAGATCGAAAACCCCTCTGGCTTAATCAAAAGGGCCGAATTATAAAATCGACCATCAGAATATAGGTTTACTCCCAGTATAATAAAACTCTTCCCTAACATATTCCCTAAGCGATCCACATAATGAATCAACTCACGATTCGGCCAAGAATATATAGCCATAGTTTCAGGGAAAACTAACAAGTCGGTTCTTCTAACACGATCCCTTAAAAGGGCGAGATACTCCTCCCAAATCATTGGTGCAAGTTCTATACGTTGTTTATCTAAGGCCTTAATCCCGGTTTGAAAGATACAAACATTTAATTTTTTTCCTAAAACCTCCCGTTTGTGATAATGGCCTTTCTCAACCACAAAAGAAAGATATCCTACACCCGCCCAAAATAAAAAGGCTAATAAAACCACAAATAACCTAAGTCTATCTCTCCTTACCAATCCAACTATACCCTCCCGTATTATTGCCAACAAGAGTAAAGATATCAAATAGGGAGAAAGCCAATGAAATAATTGATTACACGGGAAAAACCCTGCTACAAATGAATACAGGTCTCCCCAGGGAAGTCCTCCCAAGAACCTATCCTTAACGAATTCCCAGATTATCCAAGAATAATAAAATCTAAATTTAAACCTAAATAACAAACGATAAAACCCATACCAAACAAGAGTAGATAAAAAACTAATTAACCCGGTACAAACACAAGAAAGGGAAGAAAAAAAGGAAAAAACTAAAAATTGAAACGCCCAAAAAGATAAAAAATTTATCATCTAACTGAAATTTGATGGGCAACACTAATAAAATCCACTGTGATTTCCGGATTATCTTCACTCACCGGACGATCTGGGGAATATCTGCATACCAAATGAACCTTTACCATAAAATAATCATCACATGTTCCAGAAGGATAAGGAGATACATCTATACTATAGACCTTATCTGAGACCAATGCCCCTGGATAGGATGTCCCTTTGGTAAGTCTATGGGTAGAGGAATCAAAATAATAAAACTCCCACTGATCCCCTCCATTTTTCACGTTGTTATCTGCATCCACCTTTAACCCAAACAACGCCCGAACATCAGAACATCCCGTAGGGCAAGTCGAACAGACCACCAATCCCGGACGATTACGCGAACCTATAGCCCTGAATCCAAGATCCTTATCTATCGTGTCCATTATCATAACAACCTCTTGGCGAAGATCCTCTAACCTCCCTCTTGTAGACATATTACGGGTAAGAAAATACCACATAAATCCAATAACAACAAATACAAGTGTTGACAAACTCGATGCCAAAATAACCTCGGAAAGAGTAAAACCATATCTATTTTTGCTCATACCTCTCACGTTTTAAATTAACTCCATATACACAAACACAGGGTCATTAGCATCCACAACTCCATCACCATCTAAATCGACCCTGCTCCGCCAGAGACTAAAATTCGAAGGAGAGACTTCATCTCCAATTTGATTATATACCCCAACACTGGTAGTGCCAGGTGGGGTGGTAACAGATGCCTTGCCAAACTCTCCAAAAGCGAAGTTAAATCCCAAAGACATGGATTCTACTGTATCCAAGCCAAATTTTTTCTCTTGCTTAGAGGTAGAATAAATTATACTGGTCAATCCCACAAATATAGAGGATAGCAAAACTAAAGATAACAATATCTCCAACAAAGATACTGCCCGCGATTTTTTCAATAAGTCGGCCATGAATAACAACAACACTTTATCTTTTGACACTGCACATCTGAAGTATTAGCCCTTATCCTAAATCTTCGTTTTCTCCTACCTAACGTCCTCTCAGCATAAGCAGTAAACTGGGGAGGAGAAGATGTATTATTTACCTCCACCCAAAATTTCCAATTTTTACTTTCAATATCGAGTTCTAATTTAGTATTAACCTCACTGGTATCCGCTGCTGCAACATAGACATCATAATCCAAATAGTAAAGGCGTTCCGCTGTACGGATAAGGCGCAAGGCGGCTACAGCCTCCTGGTTTTTACCCTCTTCAACCGAACGGATAAACATAGGAACTGCCATAGCCGCCAAGACACCGATTATAACCATCGCCGTTACAATTTCTATAAGCGTAAATCCGTTCCTTAATCTAAACAACCATTTCATACTTATCGAGTTTTGATGATTATTTATCATCTTTATCTTTTATTAACAGGTAGGAATAAATTTTTTTAAATCAGCAGGTAAACCAGATTCACCACATACCTTTCCATTGGGTAGTATCTTTAATGTATATGTCCCATAAGTATCTTGAAAATCTTTCCGTTTTACCTCCCCTATCGCCTTATTGGTACTGTTGGGCGTTGTGCCAGAGGCCGTGGAAACAGTCCTTACGATATTGAAATATTTCCCATCTACTATATCTATATCTAATTCGTTCATATTGCTGGTAAACTGTCCATGTTCAGCATAATACCTCATCTGAGCCATTCTTATCATCCCCAACATCCTTCTGGCTTCAGCAATACGAGCCCTCTCTACGGTCTTGAAATACATCGGTCCGGCTATGGATG
>JAMOOT010000075.1 GCA_027065215.1 Candidatus Omnitrophota bacterium
TCACCAATATCCATACCGCAAGTTGCCAATGAATCATAAAGATAATCCCGGAAAACACCAAGACCTGCCCACCTTGATAGACCAATTCAGATATCCCATAAGATATCGCGTGCTGTATCACACCAACATCACTGGTGATACGGGCAATCAGGTCTCCAGCCCTATATCGGGAATAGAAAGACATTGGCAATTCCTGAAGTTTTGCATATATCTTAGATCGTAAATCTCTGATAATACGTTGAGCGATATCGGACATCAAATACTTATATCCAAACTCGACTATCGCCTTAATGGAATAGAGGACCAAAACAAATATCCCTATGCAATGGAGCAATAAAGCGCGATCCATAGAATTTACGGATGCGACTATTCGACTCAAGAAAGACGGCAATTGATATGGGAATTGTATTGATTTTCCTCCCAATATCTTATCGGCAATGGGAACTAACATAGAAAGAGATACCCCATCAAATACCGCGCTCAAAACCATAAATATCGAGGCTATAAAAAACAACTGCCAATAGGGTAAGACTAAATTGAGGAACCGTCTCAATGAGGTTGTCTTTTCCCTAATAATTTTAGTATCAATTGAGCGTCTTGCCATACCAATACCTTATCCTTAGGATTGCGCAATAAATAAGCCGGATGAAACGTAGGGACAACTTTTATCCCATTATAATCGTAAACTTTCCCACGCAGGGAAGAAATGCCTCCCTTTCTCCCCAATAAAAGAGAAGTAGAAAATTTCCCTAAGGTACATATTACCTTGGGCTGAATTATCTCTATCTGAGCATATATAAACCGTTTGCAGGCAAATATCTCTGAAGGCAGGGGATTACGATTATTGGGAGGACGGCATTTCAATACATTGCCAATGTAAATCTCTTTTCGAGAAAACCCCATTTTTCTTATAAGACGGGTCAATAATTCTCCTGCCCGCCCTACAAATGGCCTTCCTTGAAGATCCTCATCTCTACCCGGAGCCTCTCCTATAAACATCAATTCCGCATCCGGATCTCCCTCTCCAAAGACCAAGTGAGTCCTGGTCTGCCAAAGACTACACGCCCGACACGCCACAGCCTCTCGATAAAGTCTCTCCAATTTACTCCTCTTATCGTCTTGATCTTGACCAACATCTCCTTTATTAGAAGACATCCCTTCTGATTCTTCCCCACAAATAAAATAGTCCTCAATCCCCCAGAACGTCTCTATCTCAACCATCATATCGACAAAACTCATCTGCTCTTTCATCATTTAGTCAATCCTTCTTCTACCCAGAACCAATCTTCAGGATACGTTAGTTTTATATTATCCCTTTCTCCCTTGCAGATAAAGACCTCCTCTCCCAACCACTCCACATACCCTGCATCGTCAGTAAAATACAATCCCTTCTCCTTAGCCAATCCATAGGCCTTATAAATCAACTCAAAATCAAACCCTTGGGGAGTTTGAATAGCCATCAAAGAAGCCCTATCCAATGTCCTATCCACCAACCTTAAATCACCTTCAATCCTTACCGATTTTATCGTATCACGAAGTTCCACACCTGGCACAACAGATGAGCATCCATCCCTAAGATGATTCATTACCCTCTCAATCAACAAAGTTTTCACCAATGGCCGGGCACAATCGTGAATCAAGACCCATTGAGGAGAAAACTGTTCCAATGCAACCAATGCATTCCAAACCGAATCCCCCCTTTTTTCTCCTCCTGCAATCACTGAAATCCGCTCTATATTCTGCAAACCCGATATCTGATGTTTCACTATATCTTGCACCTCATTCCTTACCACCAAAACTATTCTGGAAATCGACTCCACATTGGAAAAGGTTTTTAGAGAATAATACCAAAGGGGTTTACCTTTCACCTTTCGGTTCAACTTATCTGAACCAAACCGCCTGCCCTGCCCAGCCATCAAAAGTACCGCTGAGAACTCAAGGCTGGTTTCTGCTCTCTTTTCTTTCTCTATTGCCATTTCTTCCTTTTAGTCGCGTAAATATTATTTTACCGGAAGGGGTCTGAATCGTATTATAGACCTCAACCCAGACCATCTTACCTATCATTGAACGAGCGTTTTCAACTACAACCATAGTCCCTTCAGGGGTATACCCAACTGCCTGATTTGCCTCTTTTCCATCCCGCACCAATCTCACTTGAAACGATTGTCCGGGATAAACCTTTGGCTGGAGGGCTGATATTAATTCGTTTAAATTAAGGACCTTTATGCCTTCAATCTCCGCTACTTTTGCAAGGTTATAATCCATAGTAACAACCCTTGCCCCCAATATCTTTGCTAAATGCACCAATTTTGCGTCAACTCCCCTATCCTCCGGAAGATCTTCTTCGTATATCTCAAGAACAAGATTCTTATCTTTTTTTACAGTGTTTAATAATTCCAAACCAAGTCTCCCTTTTTGTCGTTTGTTTGGATCAGCAGAATCCGCTAATGTCTGCATTTCTTCCACTACAAAAGCAGGAACTATCAACAATCCGGATAAAAAACCAGTACGTACCACATCAAATACCCGTCCATCAAGGACTGCGCTCGTGTCTAAAAGTATTGGACGATCATCTCTATCAGTACGCGTAAATTTTACATACGGGATAACTAAGGCAAATTCATCCCGTTTCTTTAAAGAAAAAACCACACCTATATAAATTAGAACAAAAGTAAATACTGGCGTAACCAATTCAACTACCGTCTTCTCCACACCAATTCCAACCATAACATCATGTGCTATCTTAGCAGTAATGAGCCCTAATATGGCACCAAATATTGCTGAAGTAAGCCCTCGCAGGGATGCCTCCTTCATTACCACTTCAACAAACACTAAGACAAAACCCAAAACAGCCCCTATGATCATACCTAACCCTGCCCGGTCAAATTCAACCCCCACATTACGACCCAAAATTACCATAAGGACGATAAATGAAATACGCAACACT
>JAMOOT010000076.1 GCA_027065215.1 Candidatus Omnitrophota bacterium
ATCTTGTTTCAGGGAATGAAAAGAAGGAGTTTGTGGATATTGTATTCTACGGCTCGTTCACTAATAGGGAAAAACAGAAGATTGTCTCCAGTTTAGAGTCTTCTCTCGGGAAGAAGGTGGTGATATTCTGGTACGATGGGCCGGATTATAACCATCACTCATTTGAGGCCCTTGCAACGGATCCTCATACTATACCAGTTTTATTGGTTCACCCTAAAGCAGGCGAGGATGTGATAAAGGTTGCTCAGGCCACTGCGGAGGTCTTTGGAGAGGATGTGGTCTATGGTAAGGTCTCAGAGAAAAAAGGCAATGCATCTTACTTCCCTTCTGATATCCTATCCTCCAATCCGAGTGGAGTAATGAAGGGATTGATTAATTGGCTATCTACAAGAGATGATCGATTGTCTCGGGATCTTAATGAATTAAAAAGGAGATTGAGAGATCTGCCTGAAATGCAGCGGATCAAATTAGTGCGGGATGAGGTTATTAGGGTATTAGAGATTGCCTGGAATGTAGAAAAAGGAGTAGGAAAGTTTACCAGGCAAATAGGTATGCCTAATATAACTTGTGAGTTGCTGGCAAAAGGTAATGTGAATATCACATTTTCTTTTGAGCCTTACGCTTACGAAAAGAAGGCAAAGAAGGAATGGGAGCAACAAGCCCTTACGGTTTATATGAAGATGTTACGGGCATTGTCATTAGGGGATCTCCCTTATAGAACACTTCCAGACCTGTTGGCCGAATTAGATAATTATGGGTTGTTAGATGTCCCAGCAGAGATGAAGGAGAATCTACAGCAAGTCATAGAAGAGATATTGCAACCTGGGAATTATCGCTTGGATGATGTGCTATTCCTTATAAATATGGTGATTGAGGACTTGAATTATGGTGCATCAAATAGTCTTGGTAGGGATATGATAAGATTATTTGTGTTTTTGAGTTCTCTTTCGATTCATAACAATGGGAAGATAAAGATTAGGTTAGAATTGAAAGGGGATCTTACAACTTCGGTTTTGGAGTCGAGAAAATTAATAAGTTTTTCCAAACCCTCTATCGTAAGGGTGGGTTCTACAGAAAGCGATTCTATTTCTGCGCCTTCACTGGGTAAGGTCAATGCTAAGATACGGGAATTAGCCGAAGATAGATTGGAGGCGAATAGTTCAAGGAAAGGTCAAAAAGTTCGGCGGAATCCAGGTGGTATCTGGGCCAGGCCAGATGTGATAGAGTTTCTGGTGAGGTAGTGTAGTCATAGGATTAGAAGGGATGCGTTTACCGGGTAGGCCACTGGCCTGCCCGGGCTTTTTACATATTATTGGAATTGTCAAACGAGAGTGCATAGTTTGTGTTAGGATGTGTTTGAGGATATAGGGGTTCTCGTTTGTGTAAGGGGCAGGCAAAGATTACTGGATAACCTTGCTTGAGAAGGATATAATTTAATATCAAATCTGTAATTGATCGTCTTGGTTTTTAGGATGGTTTTATGGACGAGAGTATAAAAGAATCCTGTGGGGTCTTTGGGATCTGGGGCCATCGGGAGGCGGTGTCCTTTACTTTTTTAGGCCTTTATGCCCTGCAGCATCGGGGTCAGGAGAGCGCAGGCATTGTATCTTTTGATAGATCTCTTGGTATCCCCCGTATCCATAAAGATATGGGATTAGTCTCAGATGTCTTTGATGAATCTGTCCTTTCCTATTTAAAAGGAGACACTGCAATAGGGCATGTGCGGTATTCCACCACAGGTTCAAGCATAATAAAAAATGCCCAACCTTTGCTCGTGAATTATCGTGACGGATTTCTCGCTATAGGCCACAATGGGAATCTGGTAAACAGTAGACAACTGCGGGCAGATTTGGAGCGAAGAGGGGCAATATTTCAGACCACAACAGATAGTGAGGTGATAGTCCATCTGATTGCCCATTCCCGCAGAGGAGATTGGTTGGATCATATATGTTCTGCCCTTAGAAAGATAAAGGGAGCATATTCCTTGGTTATGTTGAACCAGTATGCCCTTATGGGGGCCAGAGACCCACACGGGTTTCGGCCGTTAGTGCTTGGGAAGGTAGATAATTCTTATGTCCTCGCTTCAGAGACCTGTGCGCTGGATCTGGTGGGTGCTAAATATATTCGAGAGATAGGGCCCGGCGAATTGGTATTGATAAATGATGAGGGGATTCGGTCTATCTATCCCAATGGAAGACGCAAGAGGAGTTCGTGTTGTATATTTGAACACATCTATTTTGCTCGGCCAGATTCCGTCCTCTTTGGTAGGTTGGTGCACGAGGTCAGGAAGGAATTGGGACGGCAGTTGGCCCGCGAGCATCCGGTAGACGCCGATATGGTTATGCCAGTCCCTGATTCGGGATTGAGTGCGGCTATTGGATACAGTCAAGAATCAGGCATTCCATTAGAGTGGGGATTTATTCGAAACCATTATGTAGGTAGGACATTTATTCAACCCCATCAGCGTTATCGAGACTTAGGGGTAAGGGTAAAGTTAAATATTATGCCGCAGATAATAAGAGGCAAAAGGGTGATAGTAGTAGATGACTCTATTGTGAGGGGCACCACCTCTAAGCGGAGGGTTAAGGCGATACGAGGGGCAGGGGCAAGGGAGGTGCATTTGCGGATATCTTGTCCCCCGCATAAATGGCCATGCTTTTATGGAATAGACTTTCCCTCTCGGGATGAACTTATAGCAAATAGAATGAGGTATCAAGAGATAGAAAAATTTTTAGAGGTAGATTCCTTAGGATACCTTTCCTTAGAGGGAATGTTGAAGGCAGTAGGTAATCACAACCATTATTGCACTGCCTGTTTTTCTGGGAAATATCCCATCCCAATTC
>JAMOOT010000077.1 GCA_027065215.1 Candidatus Omnitrophota bacterium
CCCCCACTCCCGTGCCAAGGGTAACACATACCACATTAGAAAACCCTTTACCTGCACCTACCCTTGCCTCAGCCAAGGCCATAACAGTGGCATCGTTATCTACAGCCACTTTAACCTGACTTACACCAAGCCCAGCTGACAGTTTCTCTGACAATTTAACATTCTCCCAACCGGGGACATTAGGAAGGTAAAGGACCTTTCCCTCAGAGAAATTCACTGCACCCGGCACCCCTATCCCTATACCTTTTATCTTCTTAGAAAAAGATTTAATCTCTAACAAAACCCGTTTAATCCAGTTATTTGGCCGAGAAAAATCCTTAGTCGAAAAGGCCCTTTGTTCTATAATCTTGCCATTGGAATCTACCAAACCAATCTTGGTATTCGTTCCACCCATATCAATACCAACCCAAGCCATAATCTACCTCCAATTGCATTAACGAGGGAACAATACACAGGCCAAAGAACTTGCCACTAAACAATACATACCAAACCAATACAGCTGCCCCTTAATCACCATAAACCGCAAGAATCTCAATGCAGCCACACCAAAGATAAACGAAGAGACCATACCCACGAAATACCAAGGGGAAAAGGCCCCTCCATATTTCAGCAACTCGTAAGCAAAGGCTAAAAACACAATCGGGATACCGGTTAGAAACGAGAGTTCAAACCCAACATCTCGCCTAAAACCAAGGGCCAAAAGTAAAAGGATAGTTGTCCCTGAACGGGATATACCGGGAAAAACAGCGATTCCCTGAACCAAACCAAACAAGATTGCAATCCCCCAATGAAATTCTCTCTCATCTTTCTGCCCTTCAGGTAAGAACCTACCCACCAAGAGGAAAAGCCCCATAGCGCCCAATATGCCTGCAGTATATCTGGCCTGCTGGGACAAGAGTTCAGATAAATCCTTCAAGACAAATGCTACGACACCTGAAACAAGTGTACCTATAGCAATATTCACCAGTAAGGAGCGCTGGGAGGGATTAGATAAAGAAGAGATAATAGAAATTATACGCTTTCTAAAAAAGAACAATAATGCTATAAGTGTTCCAAAGTGCAGGGAAGTAAAAAATAATAAATTATTACCTCCATCAAAAGGTAATATCTGGGAAAGAAAAACCAAATGGGCCGAACTACTAACCGGAAAAAACTCTGTCAATCCCTGAACTGCTCCCCAAAGTAGATAAGTAACTACATGATTCATAAGCCCTCCTGCATCAATGAAGAGACCAAAAATTCCATCGCTAACACAGACCAAGTTTCATATTCTTCTGCTTTACTTAAAACATCTTCAGGCCTTACCAATTCAAGATCCGCTATAGAATCCTCTGCTGTCCGATCGAGATCAAACTCCTGTGCCTGAACAAGAAAAAACACACCAAAATGGACAAACCCTACGGGATTAGTATCGTCGTTAATGAACCCAACCAACGAAACCACATCTTTTGTGATAGACAGGCCTATTTCTTCTTCAAATTCTCGCACCAAAGAGGCAAGCACCACATCCTCAAATTCTCCATCAATAGGGTTGATGTGCCCACCAATACCTACCGAACGGAGTCCCTTTAATCGCCCTTCCTTTCCTTTTTTAGTGCGTCTATAAGAAAGGAATCTATCTCCTACTTGAAGAAGAGAATAAGGTATTATTTGTTTATAGCTCTGAGAGGCCTCGGCTTTGTCCCGATCTATAAAGATCGCATTTTTCAATATCTGTTCCCATAAACGCGAACCATATGCCCGCACACCAGTAAAAGAAGGCGCAATATTACGAGGGAACACCAAAACCTGTTCTACTGAACCCATAGCACAACCTCACTCAACGAACGTTTTGGGACATGGAGGACATCGTCCTGATCTAAAAAATACCTTATATCGCCATCCTTCACCTGTTCTATCACCGGACACTCATCCGGATAACCTAAGGCAAGAACACAATGTAGATACCAATGAGAAGAAATATCAAAGATAGATCCTAACCCATCCCTGTCAATAGCACCCAACCAACATCCTCCCAAGCCCTTCTCCACCGCTGCTAAAAGCAGTGTCTGGCATGCGGCACTTACATCATAAGGGACATAGGGCGTATCAGATACCCTGCGATCATGACATACCAGCACCAACGCCTTTGGACCCTTTCCAGGGATAGGATCCCTTCGGGGTTTGACATAAGCAGCCCACCTCAGATAAGGAAGGGCACGAGATATCCGTTCATCAGAAAGCGTAACTATAAACCTAACAGGCTGAAGATTCGCTGCTGAAGGATAGAGCCGAGCTCGATCAAGTATCTCCTCTAAAATCTCCTTATCAACCGGTCTTTCTTTAAACCGTCTTATACTCCTTCTTATGTAAAAGATATCCTGCATATACGCCTCCCCAAATTTCTTTACCAAAAATCAACTTCTAACTATATTTTACCCCTCTTCCCTTATGTCCCAATAAGAATAATCTTCCACCAGTCTAAGTTTACTATCAACTACATCCCAAACCATCACTCTCGAGGGTAAGTGCATATCCCGATCCAGTTCAATCTTAGCGCGATAACAATAAAACTGAGGATACTTCTCCTTAGGAAATTCCACCTCCACACACAACCTCTTATCATCTGAACAATCCTTCACTTTAATATCCACATTCAATTCTCTCACCAGCCTTAATTGCTCTTCAAACAATTTTAACATATAGTCAAATCCCACTTCATAGATTGGATGAAGTGTATCCTTCATAGCCATCTTGCTCAACGGGTCAATTTTCACTTCAAATATGTGCCGCCATCCCGGCCCTCGGGCAATTAGACGCCTATCCC
>JAMOOT010000078.1 GCA_027065215.1 Candidatus Omnitrophota bacterium
AGGAAAAAGATGTTTTCCAGAAGTAATTCCCTTTGTAAGTAATTGTGAAGGTTGTGGAGAATGTTTGAAGGTATGTTCTACGGGAGCATTGCAGATAAGAGATAAAAGACCTTATATTGACAAAGCTTTATGTAGTAATTGTTTTCAGTGTGTGAAGGTTTGTAAATATGATGGTCTAGTTGTTTGGGGAAAGATAATGTCTGTTAATGAGGTAATGCGTGAAGTGATGAGTGATAAACTTTTTTATCTCAATTCAGGAGGTGGTGTGACCGTATCTGGTGGTGAACCTATGACTCAGCCTTCCTTTGTTTTAGCCCTTTTAAAGCGAGCTAAAGAAGAAGAAATAGGTACAGCACTAGACACTTGTGGTCACGCTGCGTGGGAAGATTTTGAGAAGGTTCTTCCTTACACAGATTTGGTTCTCTATGATATCAAGTTAATGGATAGCAAAAAGCATCGGGAATATGCAGGTGTGGGAAATGAACTTATATTAGAGAATGCAAAGCGCATTGCTTCAAGTGGTGTAAAAATGCGCATACGCATACCTGTTATTCCTGGTACCAATGATTCCCGTGAAAACTGGGAGGAGACAGTAAAGTTTATTGAAGGTCTAGGAGATGCAGTAGAGGGTTTGGATCTCCTTCCTTATCATCCTTATGCAGGAGCAAAATACAGAGCCTTTGGAGAGGATTATCCTTATCCAATAGGAGAGGGACTGGAAGATGAAGTATTAGTACCTATAGTAGAGTTTTTTCTCGACTATGTGCCAGAGGTTACAGTTGGCGGATAATGTTAAATAAATATATAGAAAGGAGGTAGAAAATATGGCAACTTGTAAGGATTGTAAGAATTTCTTTCCACTGGAAGATGATCCATCAATGGGAGATTGTGTTATGAGAGTAGTTGACCCCCGTCAGGCTTATTACAAGGCAAAGCCTGTAGAAGCGGATCAGGATGCTTCTAATTGTCCATCTTTTCAGAAAAAATAGTTAATTGAAATTCTTAAGACAAATTCTTAGAGATAAAAATAAAATTAGGAGGTGTAGGAATGGAACAGAATGTTCAAGCTAGAGACAAAGAATTAGAAAAGAGTGTAGAACAGCTTGAAAAAGAACAAAAATGGTGGTTTGTTGCAGAGAAAAAGCGTTCAAAACGTCTTGATTATTTGAGAAAGGCAGTTTGGAAAAAGGGAGCTCTGGGGGGTGTATATGCACCTGGACTTAAAATTGACCTGGAATTTCCAAAACTCTTTACCGAAGCATGGAAAGAAAATGAAGATGATCCCATTATGTTAAAAAAAGCCAAGGCCCTGGCACATGTTTGGGAAAATATCCCAATTTTTATTACAGACCATGCCCAGCTGGTGGGATATCTTGGAAGTGCACCCCATACAATGGTGTGGCACTGGCAATCGGGTAGTATGATAAACGAAGAAGTATATAATGAACCTGGAATTATTCCCGAACCAGAAGAAGAAAACTTAAAAGTTATAGCAGAATTAAATGATTATTGGTCAGGAAAAGCCGCACTTGATTTACTCACAAAGGAACTTGATCCAGAAGATGCTGTTAAGTTTATGAGTGGGGCAATAGGTTGGGGTACTCCTTCTTCAGCAGTAACTTATGCAACCCGTGATTATCCATGGCTTTTTAAAATGGGTTTTGAAGGAATAATGGATATGATAGATGAGCAGGTTGAAAAGGCCAGAAATAAATTAAAGGAATCACCTCATCCTGATCAACTGCCCCTTTATGATAAATTCCATAGATGGGAAGCCATGCAGATTGTGTTGGATGCTGCTATTACTTATGCAGAAAGATATGCAAGGCTGGCAAGAATTATTGCTGAGCATTTTGAGAGTGATCCTAAACGGAAGGAAGAACTGCTCAGGATAGCAGAGACCTGTGAACGTGTACCAGCTAAGCCACCAAGGAATCTGCAGGAATCTCTACAATTTGATTTATTTGTAAACATCTTAAACAGGTATGAAGCCTATGAAGGTGCATGGCCAAACAGACCTGATTATAATCATGGACCTTATTATGAAAAGGATGTAGAGATTGACAAGCGTATAACAGAGGAAGAGGCCATTGAGCTTGTTGGCGAATACATGATTAGGGCATATGAGATTGGAATTTTTCAACCTAGATGGGCACGTGAAGGATTGCAAGGTATTGTAGGTACCTGGGTGTGGACAATAGGTGGAGTAGATGAAAATGGAAAGGATGCATGTAATGGAATGACCATGGCGCTTTTGAAGGCAGCCAGGCTGGTTCGTGTTGCTAACCCCACATTTTCTTTTAGATGGCATCCAGCAGTAAAAGATGAGGTCATGCGCGAGGTATTTGAATGTATTAGACACGGTCTTGGATATCCGAATTTGCGTAATGACCCAATCCTTATTGAGAATGGAATGTACTGGCATGGACATCCATTAAAAGAAATGAGGAACTGGGTAAATCAGGCCTGTATGTCACCTTGTCCTCAAACAAAATATGGATGCCAGCCTTTCCGTATGGCATCTTGTACTGCCAATACATCCAAGATCATTGAATATACACTGTTTAATGGTTATGATCCTGTTGTTAACATGCAGATGGGTCCAAAGACTGGTGATCCCAGGACATTTAAGACCTATGAAGAGTTTTATGAGGCATGGAAGAAACAGATGAGATGGTTGATGGACATCTTAATCCGTACTGTTTCATTTGGTAGAGTAAAGGATCCTGAGTTCTTCTCCAGACCATTTTTGTCAGCCTGTTATGAGCGTGCAATAGAAACAGGTACAGACGCAGTAGATCC
>JAMOOT010000079.1 GCA_027065215.1 Candidatus Omnitrophota bacterium
GAGAACAGGTAAATAGAAGATAGATACCCTTGCCAGAAGAAAAAACTCGGCATATTTCCCCCTTGACTGCACGGGTATAATTATCCCAATCTCGCAAATTTCCGGGCGAAACAATCCCCGGATGTCTCCATAATCCTACTTTATCTCTCATTGCCTCTTCCTGGGCCCTAACCAACTGCTTGGCGTATTTCTCATTAGGAAAGATATAATAGACATAGGCAAGGCCTTTTCGAACTAGTTTCTTGTTAATCATCTCTTTCCCCACCCATACAAAGGCCAATAAACGATTATATCTGTCTCGTTTTATCTGATCATATTCTAAGTATATTCTCTTGCCTGCAACTAATCTTCTATTATACTCCCATGCCTCTTTGGCCCACACTTGATTGGAAGTTATCTCTGGAGTATCTATACCCAGATATCTAACCCTCTCCCCATTCTGCAGCACCACAGTATCGCCATCTATTACCCATTTGACCACGCCAGTTTTAGGGAGAGAATAGGAACAGCCTCCACAAGACAATGAGAGGGAACAAACAAAAATAGAAAACAGTATAGATTTAAATACCCTTTTTAAGGACACGGGAATAACAAAAAAACAAAAATGATATAATAACTAACCACGAACCTAACATAAACACCCAACCCAAAACTGTCATATTCCTTCCTCCACCCTTATCTTACAAAGCACACCATTTATCAAAAGCACAATTGCCCGTCTCTCCTTCTTTATTAACTTAATCCCTTCTCTATTTTCTCCTTCATCGAGATAAACACCATTATACTTGACCTCCGGAACACAGTTCTGGTTCGCACAAACCAAGATATCTAACCGAGGAGAGGATCCCTTAATCAAAGGTCTAAACAAATCCCTGGCTAAGGCAACAAAACTCAATCCCCAAACCACCAGAATCAGCATTAAAAAAATTCGCATTTTACCCATAACACTATTTTAAGAATATTTGTACCTAAATACAACCTGTATATCTAATAAGACCTTCTCTTTTTCCTGTTCTGGAGACCAAGATATCTTTAATCTTTTAATCTTATACACCAAGTGCTGATTGAGGACCTTAAAAAACTTAGGGAGTAAGGCATAATCTACATAGGCCTTTATCCCTACTGGAACCAACAACAACTTCACATCCTCAATCTGTGACTCTTTAGCCCGTCCAATGTTCAAGTATATATCATAAACTCCAATCTCATGAAACAAAGAAAGCAATGTATCAAAAACCCTGCTATTTACATAGGGGGTTTCCACATCCATAAGTCTGCGAACACAATCCCTTATTTTTCGATATTTCGATAGTCCTTTTCTATATTCAAGAGATAAACGGTTTCCCCTTTTTATCAGTTTGGACTGGGACAAATAAATATCTTGTTTAGAAAGTATCATTTTCATAGACGGATATCCATAAAGAATAAATATCATCACCAAAAGAAAAAACAAAAAGACCCGTAGACCCCTGGCAAGAACGTGAAGAGGAGAACGCGCCAATATAGCGACTAAATCATCCCAAAAATATACTCTTCGGATAAAAATCGATAACATAAGATAACACCCTCTGTTCCGAATCAACTCGGACCTCTTCTACCACCACTCTATCTATATAATCATCCAACACAGAACCTTTAAGTTTCATACCCATCTCATTAAGGCACTTAACAACCTTATCCATACTCTTCCCATTCAATAAGGCCTTTCCTTTCACAACCAATCTATATCCACCATCAGAGAATTTTTTCCATTCAATCTCATCTATCCATGCATCTTCAGGTAAAGACCTTTCTAAAAATGTCCATATATCGTTCCATAGATTAGAAAATCTTCGTCGTAAAAAGTGGTTATAATATCCCATCCAATACTGTTGGCGAGTCTCCAACTTTACCAAAAGGCCCTCTATAAACTTGCATCTGCTTGCCAAGATCTTGTTGAGTCGAGACATCCTAACAAGGCGTATAGACGGAAAGACTACCATATAAAAAATCAAGGCCACAGCAACAGCAAACAAAGATAACGACAATACCATCTCCTTCAACGTATTGCGAATCGCCTTGATCGATAAGGAATATTGGGAAAAATTTGCCACCTGCATAACTTCTAAATTATATCACAGGATTAAAAACCTCAACACTACGTAACCCTACACTAACCACAACCTTTACCTCATCCCCTCTGGAGATCGGCCCTATCCCGACGGGAGTTCCAGTCGATATCACATCTCCTTTTCTCAATGTCATCACTGAACTGACAAAACTAACCAAATATGGGATCGGGAAGATCATATCAGAACTGGATCCACATTGCACTTGCCTTTGATTTAAATAAGTCTTTACAAATATCTCTTCATCCCAGTTCTGTATCGGCAACACTTCGGAAGAAATCGGGCAAAAGGTATCAAACCCCTTGGCCCGTGTCCATTGGCCATCTTTTTTCTGAATATCCCGCGCGGTAACATCATTAAGGGCTACTACCCCCTCTATAACTCTCAAAACTTCTTCTGGAGGTATATCCTTACAATCCTTCTTAATAAGGACACCTATCTCACCCTCATAATCCACCCTCCCCACACCTTCAGGGATACGTATTGCATCTCCAGGTCCAATTACTGATGTCTCAGGTTTTAGAAATATTATTGGCTCCTCAGGGACCCGCATCCCCAATTCTTTGGCATGTGAGCGATAATTTAAACCAACTAATACAACCTTCATACTGGCTTTAAAAATAGAAAGACTATCTTTGCTTTCCCATCCATTGTCTTAACTACCATTGCCTCCACATATAGAACCTGTGCTCGTTTACTTACTGGCAAAGCAATATCACAGGCAATTTCATTAGGTACTATCTCCTCTGATCCAACAACTTTATTAAGCCAAGACGCAAATAGGTTGTTATCAGGCAAATTCATAATCCCTGAAAGTTTATACTCTTCCTGTTCAATTCCAAATAAAGTTTGTGCAGATGGGTTTAAACGAAAAAAATCTTCTTCTATATCTATCCACACCACAGGTTCCTTTATTTTTCTTAACAAAACAGTCAATGCCCTATAATAAAGTAAGACTCTGGCCTTGCGTAATTTCTCAAATTCTCCTGTTTTCTTTATTGCCGAAGCCAATTGATGTAGATACATAATAAATGCATCCTTTTCTACTCCTTCCATCTCAACAGAGAAATCGTCCTGCTGAAGCGACTTTATCAAACGAGAAAGGGTCCTCAAAAACAGACGAAAACGGACCAAAACCTGCACCTGCAAAAGAAATATCAATAAAATTAACGGGACAAAAAGAAATTCCCTTTTAACAATCGCAGATATAAGAGTTACAAATGTTAAAAACAGTGAGAACAACAATGAGATTGGCAACCCATTCATGATATCCTGGAAAAATTCCTAATACTCTCATCAGCACCAACTACAATGAGGACATCCCCTTCCTCAAGGATATCATCGGCCTTAGGCATATCGTTTATTATTTCCTTATATGCCCTTTCACCCGATTCTGTGATCTCAGGGATGTGCTTTTTTATGGCAATGATATTTATATGAAACTTATTCCTTAACTGAAGTTCCTTAATAGTCCTACCAACAAACTTCTCTGGGACCTTAACCTCAGCCAAACTATGGCCTGAGGCAAGAGGGACGTGTTTTTCTATATGAGAACTAACCATACTATTGGCAACCATCACTCCCATTTCTTCTTCTAAATTTATTATCCTATCGACCTCCATATATCTCAGGATCTGGGCCTGCAAGTCATCCATAGCCCGTGCCAAGATATTTCCAACTCCTAACTTTTTAAGTACACTGATTGTTAAAAGATTAGCCTCCACATTATCACCAATACAGACAATAGCCGCATCAACATTGTCTATTCCAAGGGACTTAAGTGCGCGTTCATCTGTGGAATCTACTGAAACTGCAACCGAGACATAATCCTTTATATCCTCCACCTTCTCCTTGTCCAAATCTATCGCAATGACCTCCACTCCCTTATCACTCAATGTCCGCGCAATCATAGAACCAAATCTACCTAACCCAATCACTGCGATCTGTCTCATGGGACCACTATCTCCTCTAATATCCTTTTAACCACATCTTCCGAACTAACACCCTCAGCCTCGGCCTCATAGCTCACGATCACTCTATGACGCAAGACATCCATAGCAATTGCCTTCACATCCTCGGGCAATACAAACGCCCTACCATGCAAGAAAGCAAATGCCCTTGCACCGATACTAAGATATATAGTTGCCCTCGGCGAAGCACCATAGGCAATGAACCGTTTATAATCAGACAGATTATACGCCTCTGGCCTACGAGTAGCATCCACTATCTCTACAATATATCTCTTAACTTTTTCATCAATATATATCTCCCGAACTGTCTTCTGTATAATTACTATATCCGAAGGAGAAAATACCTTATTTACATGTGGGGGTTCCCATCCAGTCATACGGTCGATTATTAAGATCTCCTCTTCCTTAGAAGGATAACCAACAACAAGTTTCAACATAAATCTATCCACCTGAGCCTCTGGCAATGGGTATGTTCCTTCTTGTTCAATAGGGTTTTGTGTTGCCAAAACAATAAAAGGATCTGGAAGATGATGTGATTCCTCTCCAATAGTCACCTGCCTTTCCTGCATAGCCTCCAGAAGTGCACTTTGGACTTTTGCTGGAGCACGATTTATCTCATCAGCCAAAACTATATTGGCAAAAATAGGCCCCTTCTTAGGCAAAAATTCGCCACTTTGCGGATTATAGACCAAGGTCCCCACGATATCAGCGGGTAATAAGTCAGGCGTAAACTGAATCCTTTGGAAAGAACAATCTATGCAATCGGCTATTGTCTTAACAGCCAACGTTTTAGCCAACCCCGGGACACCTTCTATCAAGGCATGTCCATTAGATATCAAGGCAACAATTATTCGACTAACAAGATACTTCTGACCAACAATAACCTTAGAAACCTCAGAGTCCAACTGTCTTAACAAAGCCGACTGCTTCTCGACCAATTCTGTGAGTTGCCGAATATCAGCCATATCTCATCCCTCCCTTATACTTAATTCCAAATTATAACACAAAACAAGACAGGCAAGGGAGTTTATCCCACCATAATATGTCCCTTGGCAAACTCCAATTTAGGTCTTGAAGTCTGGCCAAATAATGCCAAGGCTATGGTAAGAGGACCAAGTCGTCCCACAAACATCAAAGTTACCACTACTAACTTACTTGGCAAGGACAAATCGCTGGTTATACCACAACTCAAACCAACCGTAGCAAATGCTGATACTACCTCAAAAATTATCTTCTCAAATCCAAATTGGGGATCGAATAAAGAAACAAGAACAACACCAAAGCATATAGTTAATAGAGAAAACACCACAATAGATATAGCCTTATGTATTATATCGGGGACAATAGTCCTACGAAAAATAACAACATCTTTATACCCCTGTACATATCTAAAAGATGCCATTAAAAGTACGAAAAAGGTGCTAACCTTTATCCCACCTCCAGTAGACCCTGAACTGGCACCGATAAACATTAACATTACCAAGAAAAACTTCCCAGCCAAAGAAAAGGTATCTACATCTACACTATTAAAACCAGCCGTTCGGGCATTCAATGAATGAAACCAAGATATCAATAACCTATCTTGCACAGTATAACGGGCAAGCATACCTTGATTCAGCCAATACAAACCAAAAACGCCCACGACAAGCAGAAAGATATATCCAACCAGTACCAATTTTGTGTGAACACTCAATCTCTTCTTATGAATAAAATACTTATACAAGTCACGCAACACGATAAAACCTACCCCCCCTGCTATTATCAAAAAACCAATTACCAGATTTACCACCACATCAGAACGATGGGCAACAAAACTATCAGGGAAAACCGAAAATCCAGCATTGCAAAAGGCCGATATAGAGTGAAACATTCCCCAGTATATAGCGTGCCAAAATTCACCTTGCCTAACTGACCAATAGATAGACAAGATTAACATTCCAACCAACTCAAAAAAAAGCGTGGATTTAAGGATAAAACCTATGGAATCCTTCAACTCCTGCAGCCCTTCTTGATCCAGAACCAAGCGCATAGCCGCGGCCTGACGAGAAGAAAGCCCTCTACCCATAGCAACCAAAAGGGAGGCAGAAAAAGTCATTATGCCTAAAGCGCCTAATTGAATCAACAGCAATATAATAACTTGTCCCAATAAGGTGAAATCAACACCTGTATTTTTTACCACCAAACCTGTCACACAGACCGCTGATGTAGCAGTAAACAAGGCATCTACCCAAGATATGCCATCCTTAGTAGCCCAAGGAAAATGCAAGAGCATAGTTCCCAAAAGAATTAAGGACAAAAAACTAAGGATCAAAAACCACTCAGGATGCACATATAATCTGCGAACAATTGAATCCAATATAGAAATCCTATTCACTGCTCAGCAAATCCTCCACTATCCTGCCAGCCACATCCCCTTGAGGGAGTGAATCAAAGGCCAAACGCATTCGCTCCAATTCAACCTTATCTTGCTTAAGATTTAAGATATGGCGAATAAGATCTACACTACCCCGAGCATACTTAGCAACACCCTTGTTCACTAAGAAATCACGGTTTCCTTCTTCTTGCCCAGGGATAGGGTCAACTAAAACCATCGGCAAGCGTTTAACTATGGCCTCTGAAACCACCAACCCACCAGGTTTAGTAACCAGGACATCTGCCATACTCATCATAAGTTCCATCTCATCTATCATTCCATATATCTTAAGAGTAGGCGATATTTCTTGAAGAGGTTCTAATTCTTTTCTCAACCGTTCGTTCCTTCCACACCCAACAACTATCTGGGTATCCCTCATAAGCACCTTAACCGAATCTATTATCAATCCTGGCTCAACGGCACTGGCCAACATAAGCACTGTAAACCTATTTTCTAACCCAAACCGTTCTATGATCTGCTCTCTGGGCAGAGTTCTTAAAAAACTTGCAGGAACCGGTATCCCTATAACAGAGATCTTACTCTCCTCCACCCCCATAGCAACAAGTTCACGCTTGGCTTCTTCACAACCCACAAAATATCTATCCACCCCTTTTTCCGCCCAAAACCTGTGCACTACATAATCTGTCACCACACACGCCAACCTACACCTACAACCACTTTTATGCTTATAATAAGCAAGCACATCATTGGCCATAAAGTGTGTAGTAACGACCAAGGACACATTGCCTTGCCTGAGATATTTCCCCAAACTCTTAGTTGCCAGAACATTCAATAACGAATGCCAACCATCAATCAAAAACGAACGTCGGGAAGAACGATTGGATATATCAAATGCAAATCTCCATAACCACTTAGCATTGTTTATCACCCATCCATAACCACCACTGTAAAATCTCCTGAACCACTTAGGCGTAAAATCTAAGATATCCAGCATTACAATGTCTTCCCTGCCTGCCAGAATAAACCCCTCATACAAGGCTTGAGCAGCCCGACGGTGACCATTCCCGGCTGACGCATATAAAATCAATATGGACATAATATGTTTGCGTTAATAGAAATAGTAAAACAGGCCCCGGTAATAATACTCGGGACCTTTTTACCAAAACTCACAAATATTTCTTCTACAAAACCAACTTTTCCGCCAGCAACCCAATAACTGGAAGAGACTGTTCCTCTCCTGAAAGTGCCCCTATAATGCCAAACACTATTGCAAGGCCCAAAAAAAGCCTACCCACTATCACAAAAAATACGCCAACCAAAGGGATTGCAGACAAACTCCAAATCAACAATTCTATAATGAATAGAACTATCCCTTGTTTGACATGGAACCTAACAAATTCATCCTCTTTGGACTTCATCGCCGACCACAGGCAAAAAGGCCCAAGATAGGACAACATAGCCCATACCTTTGATTCCACTCGCACGATCTCTTCCATTGCCGCCCTCCTTTTTTAACCAATATTCAACAAGGAATCCAATTCCCCATACGGATTTTTTTCTTTCATTGGGTTGTTAGGGTCATCCACCCATCTGCCATCAACTACAAACCTATACCTATACCTTCCGGGAGGCAAGGTCATGCTCTTGACCCAAACCCCATTTCTCTTCTCTAATTTAGCATCCTCATTTACCCTCCACCCATTAAAATCGCCAGCAATAAAGACCTCCTTAGCCTCTGGATCCGGGAATATAAACTCCACAGTCCGAGCCGGCATATCTCGCCCAATCTTAGGAGAAGATTTAGATATACGATTCTTTGGAGTCCAACCTTTACTTAACGGTTCAGGTGGTTCTATCCTGGAAATCAATTCCCTTGCCAAAGATAGATAATCCTTTGCCCCTCGACAATATTTATCATAATACAAAGCCGGCCTACCCTGACTTGCTGCTTCTCGCAGTTTCACATTCACATGTATAATAGTTCGACACACCTTATCTCCAAACCTCTCTCTTATTGCATCTTGCACCTGATAGGAGTACTGCAGACGAGAATCAAACATCGTCATAAGTATCCTATAATCCACATTATGATTCAATCTCTCCCGCACTAAATTTATTATATCCAATAACTGATTGACCCCATTAAACGAGAAAAAACTCATCTCTAACGGAACGAGAACCTCATTGGCTGCCCTTAAGGCATTTATTGTCAAAAAACCAAGATTTGGGGGACAATCTATTAACACATAATCAAACTTTGTCTGCATCCTACTAATTGCATCCCATAGCCGCGTTTCACGCCCTATTTCATCTGTTAATTCCTGCTCCAATGTACTCAACAGGATAGAAGAAGGGGCAAGATAGAGATTAGAATTTACCTCTTTCAGGATGGAGTCAAGATTCGTCTTGCTCTGGGAAAGAGAAGACAATACATCATATATAGATTGTTCAATCTTATCTGGATCATAACCTAACCCAGTACTCGCATGGGCCTGCGGATCAAAGTCTATAACTAAAATCTTTTTCCCTATTTGCGCCAATGAGGCCGAAAGATTTACTGCGGTCGTGGTTTTACCACATCCCCCTTTTTGATTGGCTATAGCCAACACATACATAAGTCTCCCCCCTTTTTAAATTCCCTTTTCACGTGCCCTCAATAAATCTTATGTTATCAATATACATAGTGCCCTTCGGTACAGAGACATTCCATTCATCTAAAATAAATCCTATCTGCCTAACATCATTCCAAGAGGTAATTTTATTTACCTCCGAAAGTGGAATCACAACCTCTTTCCATTTTGTTCCCAAGGATGGAATTCCAACCTCGCCAACCTCCCTAAATTGATTCACAAAATCTACCCGAATACTGTGATTTTCTCCTGAAGAGAATCGCACATCAAAGGCCAAAGATGAAAACCGAGAGGCATCAACCCCTTCCAGATTTAAATAGTATTCTATAGTGGCACCTGAATTGGGATTAGAAAAATCAAATGCAATCGACACAGGCACAGAGGAAGGATTAACCCTTATTTCCTGAGAATGAACTATTGAATTAGTCTTATGGGCACGATGGAAAAGGATTCCAGATCTCCAACCAATAATCAGCAGACACACCAAGACAACATTAAGCACCACCAAAGGGGTATTTAAATTAAAATACCTACCCTGTACTGTCACCTCAGTAGAATCCGCCACTGACTTGCCCTCTCCCCCAGAAAAATAAGTCCTGGCGAGTATATCCGCCACCCTTTTATTAGCCATTACATCTTTTTTATAACACCAAACCCCTTGTAAGTCAATGGGAAGAAAACCAATCTTTCTCCCAAATAGGAGTAGGGTTTATCCCTCCAACGCAAAATTCTTTATACCCATCCTTAGGAAGTTCCTCTATAAATGTGCTACGCTTAGGCACATAACCGCCAAAGCGATAATCAAAACTCATTGTAGGAGAGGTAATTATAAGGTGTCGTTTAGCCCGTGTAAGGGCCACATAGAATAGCCTTCTTTCTTCCTCTATTCCCCCCTCTTCCCGAAGGCTCTTGGCATGGGGGAACTGGCCATCTATCACCCCCATAACAAATACCACTTCCCATTCTAACCCCTTTGCCTGATGAACTGTAGAAAGAATCACTGAATCCGTCCCTCCAAGTTCTTTTTTAAAATTCTCATTTAGACCTATATCAGAGAATAATGTCTCTAAATCTTGATATCCTTTCAAAAAGTCTAACAGATAAATCAAGTCTTCTTGCCGTTGGGTATAATCATCGAAATTTTCACGCAGATAGTCCCAGTATCCCTCCTCCAAAATATATCTACAGGCCTCACTAAGGGAAAGATTTTTGATAGAAGAAAAAATATTCACTATCTTACGCAAAGAGCCTTTTGCCTTACCGGAAACGCGAGGAAGGCCCTCCGTAGTTATATCAAACAAATCCATATCTCTCAGTAAGAGATATAGTTTCTTCGCAGTTTGGGGGCCTATTCCGGGATAAAGGCATAACAATCTTTGCCAGGCCATATAATCCTTAGGGTTATATAGGACCCGCAAATAAGCGATTACATCTTTTATATGAGCCTGCTCAAAGAATCTAACTCCACCTCGCATAATATAGCCTATTCCCCTTGATGCCAGGCTTAGTTCCAATTTTGCTGAGTGGTAACTTGCCCGGAAGAGAACAGCAATCTGGTTGGCAGATATTCCTTCGTCCAAAAACAACCCTATTTGGTCGGCAATAAATCGCGCTTCATCTTCCGCTGATCCGAAACTGGCCACTAAAGGGAGTTCTCCGCTATCTATCGCTACAGCCTTCAATTGTTTTTTAAATGCTCGTTGATTATTCTCTATTGCGCAATTAGCCAGATAGATCACTTCCGGAGTAGAACGATAGTTTTGATTCAAATAAAAGACCTTAGCATCGGGATGACGCTTAGGAAAATTCAAGATATTCTCAATAGTGGCACCTCTAAAAGAATAAATACTTTGGGCATCATCCCCCACTACCATCAAATTTCGATGATGTGAACTTAACAATTCCACTATTTCGGCTTGGAGAGAACTGGTATCTTGATATTCATCAACTAAGACATATTTAAACCTACGGGCATAGTAGTCCCTTATTTCTTTATCAGAACGCAACATTCGATATGTCAATAACAACAAATCATCAAAATCAACCAATCCCCCTTCTTGCTTTCTCTTCTCATACATTTCAAATACCTGCTTTATAGGAAAGTAAAATTGAGTAAACTCTTCAAACATATTTCGCAATATATCCTCCCAAGGCTGCAACGTATTAATAGAAATACCGCGCAAATAAGAGAAAAAACCAGCTGAAGGAAAACCTTTTACCGACTTATCTGAATTAACATCCCGTATACACTGGGCAAAAAGAGCCTTTGAATCCTCATCGTCCAAGATAATATAATTTTGTGACAAACCCAACCGCGGGGCAAATTTCCGCAGGATTCTATTGCACACGTGATGAAAAGTCCCCCCCCACATCCCTGATAACGAATTTCCCAATAAAGATTCAACCCGCGAAAGCATTTCCTTAGCTGCCTTGATGGTAAAAGTGAGCAACAACAACTCCTTAGGAGATACTCCATTTTCCAACAGATAAGCAACTCGATAGACCAAGGTTCTTGTCTTTCCACTTCCTGCTCCTGCTAAGACAAGGCAGTACCCTTCCCCATTCTTTACTACTTCTAATTGCTCTGCATTAAGAGATCTATCATAATCTATCTTCATATCTAACCTTCCTGTAAACTACACTACTACAAACTATGCTACCTTACTTACGGTTAACGATTTTAACACAGTCTTGGTTGTAATAAGAAAATTTCTAACATTTCATAGCGTATAATATCTGTGGAATAAAACCTCGCCCCATGAAGCCATAGTACACCCCTCACTTCTCCAAAACCTTGTATAGCAGAAAGGGAGCGGAATACCGCTCCCTTTCTATATTCTTTCTCTAATCCTATACCTTAGTTAAACTGACGCTTATCCCTTATTATCTCTATTACAAGACATCCAACCGTAACACCTCAAAACTCGGTTTACCCTCTATCCCAATATCTCTTCTACATCTTTGTCTGCAGTAGATATCAACCTTAGACCAAACCTATCTACCAATACCTTTAATATAGTCTCATCTACCCAAGCAGGCTTTATTGGGCCAAGATAGATATTCTTTATC
This sequence comes from Candidatus Omnitrophota bacterium, assembly GCA_027065215.1. GTDB lineage: Bacteria > Omnitrophota > Gorgyraeia > S143-82 > S143-82 > S143-82. Next base: position 12,152 of record JAMOOT010000079.1, read on the forward strand.
CCCAAAGATAATAAAGTCCAAAGAATAGCCACTGCCTTCTGCTCCATCCACGATATAATCAACCGCAAAGGCAGACCGTTAACATCGGTATTGAACAGATCAGCCAAGGCAGAGGCAATTTCTATTGCATCAATTGCATCGTTACACTGCCCCAGATCTATCAAACGAGGGATACCTTCTATCTCGCCCAACTCCATATCATTTATACGGAACTTACCACAGGCCAAAGTAAGGACTATTGTTTCCTTAGGCAATCTCTCAACAAATTCTCGATAATAAGCACTCATCTTAAAGGGCGTATCACATCCCCCTACCAAGAAGAAATAACGAATCTTACCCGCTAAGACCAATTCCTTGATCTTGTCTGCCAAAGAAAGGACCACAGATTTAGAAAAACCAGTTGTGATATACCTCTCTTCCTCTTCTTCTAATCCCGGCAATTCCAGTGCCTTTGCAATCACTTCTGAGTAATCATAACCCGGTATATGCTTTACCTTTGGGAGACCTGCTATCCCGGTGGTAAAGATTCTATCCCTGTATGAATCCAGCGGTATCAATACACAATTAGATGTCCCCAAAATAGCCGCCTGATACTTAGAGAAGATCTGCTTTTGGTCATGCCAAGCACCACCCAAATTACCAACCAGATGGGGAAACTTTTTCAATTCAGGATAACCATGGGCAGGGAGCATCTCAGAATGGGTGTAGATATCTATACCTTTCCCTTCTGTCTGTTTCAATAGTTCATAAAGAGCCTTTAGATTATGGCCTGTCACAATTATAGCCTTCCCTTTCTTTGCCGAAGCCCTGACCTTAGCGGGTTTTGGCTCGCCAAAATTCTTTATATGTGCCTCTTTTAACATCTTCATTACCTTGAGATTGATCTGTCCGGCCTTTAAAGAAAGATCTATAAACCTATCCAGATCAAAATTCACATTCGTCAGCGTAGAATACAAAGCCTCAGCCAAAAAAGCATCCACATCCTCATCAACAAACCCCAATTCCCGAGCATGATAAGCATAAGCAGCGATACCCTTAAGACTAAATATCAGGTTATCCTGAACCCTTGCCAAAACCGGATCCTTCCCACAAACCCCGTAAGAATCACAACCTTGCCCCTTTGCTGTCTGCGAACACTGATAACAAAACATCTCCATCTTCTACCTCCTTTTTGCCCGTCCACATTAGTTAGCACTCCTAACTAATTTTAGATTAGGATAAAATATATCCACTCCATTGTCAAGAAAAAAGTCACATTCTTTTTCCTCTATTGCGAGGAAAACTATACCCGAACCATTTCCCCAAAACGGGACAAGATCCTAAAGGCACTGATATGCGATCGGTAGTTTCTTGACAACGATTGTAAGGACTGCTAACATTTACCTAACTCTAAAAGCACATCGGAAAAAGATAATAAAATAGATATGAGTGAAATAAATATCGCAACTAAAATTATCTTCTTGCTTGAAAAAATATGCCAAGCATACAGAAACTATTTATGGCAAATCGCCTATAAGGAAGACCTTACCCCAACTCAGATAGAAATATTGCAAACCGTAGTTTCTTGCCCTCAATCAAATGTCTCTCATATCGCTAAAGAATTAGGGGTAAGCAAACCAACTGCAAGTGAAGCAATCAAGGCCTTGATAGAAAAAGGATTTTTACACGCTCAAAATGATCCCTCGGACAAGAGGAAAAAAATATTGACCTTAACTAAAAAAGGACGAGCACTTACAAAAAGAACTGAAAAACTAAACGCCTTATTCCTAAACTGCCTCGAAAAACTACCTCCAAGTCAAAACAAAAATCTCTACAAAGCGCTCTTACTTACAGTAAAGATACTTTATGAAGAAGGGATGTTCAAACTGATTCGATTCTGTCCCTTTTGTGCCAACAGAAAGTCCTCTCCTCAGCCAATATGCATTATAACTAACAAACCGGTCAGTCCCGAAAACTTCCGGCCTAACTGCCCGCACTTTAAAGAAATAAACTAATCTCCAAATCTCCAAATTTACGTTGATTAAACATTTACTGGAGAAGTTTTTCTTACATCCACTATGGCCTTTGTTGGACATACCTGAGCACACTTACCGCAATTGATACACTTCTCATAATCGATTTGGGCAAGGTTATCCTTTACCACTATTGCACCAACAGGGCATTCTTTCTCACACCTGCGGCAGGCAATACACCCTACCTTACAAACCGATACAACAGACTTCCCCATCTCTGGTGAAGCGCACCTCACAAATACTGCCTGTTTATACGGCACCAACTCTATTATCCCTCTGGGACA
>JAMOOT010000080.1 GCA_027065215.1 Candidatus Omnitrophota bacterium
CTGAGAAGGCTTCTTTACTATTATCTCCATTCCTTTCCTCCTTTTTGCTTAGGCACAGGTATATACTCGACCGCCGGTTGGTATTTTACAGGCTGAGGATACAAAAGCATCATCTGATATATCTCTTCTGGCATCTCGTTAGAGACCTTTAATCCCAGTTTTTTTGCCTCTTCATAGGTGATTGGGTAATCATGAGTCCATCGCCCTTCTGAGAGGGCTATGGAGAGTTCCTCACACTTCTCTGGAGGATAATTCCCTTCAAGGATAGTTACTACTGCCTTTTTCATCTGATCGATGGCTTTTTGAGCCATATCTGCCATTATTAAGGTCTCATCATCTAAATTGTTGATTTGTTTTTCTTCTTTTGCTCTAAGCAATGAGGCAGCCGGGAATTTTCCCAATTGAGGATCAACAGGCCCCATTACTGCATACTCGCTCATCACTATCTCATCGGAAGCAAGGGCAATGAGAGTGCCACCAGACATAGCATAGTGAGGGATAAATGCTGTTACCTTCCCGGGATGCCGCTTTAACGCATACGCTATTTGCAAAGAACTCAAGACCAATCCACCAGGAGTGTGCAAGACTATGTCGATTGGCACGTCCGGATCAGTCATCTGTATAGCACGAATAACTTCCTCTGAATCGTTTATATCTATGTACCGCATCACAGGAAATCCCAAAAATCGCATAGTCTCTTCCCTATGCACTAAAAGAATGACCCGAGAGCCTCTTTTGCGCTCAATAATAGAGATCAGCCGCTTTCGAGCGCTTTCTAACACCCACTGTTGAAATAGAGGTTGAAAGGCAGATATTAAAAATATAAGCCAAAACAAATCAAATATCGTCATCCATCCCCCTTTATAGTTTCGCCATCTTCATAACAACTATTTTCTTATTCTCCTGCTCTAAAATATCTTCGACCTGCACCTGAGAACTGCCAACCTCTATGGATGGGATACTGCTGCATACTGTCAAAAATTCATCTACCCCCTTTATTGGGAAACCAAGTTTTGGGGTCTTATAGTGCATAGGCACAATCGTCTTAGGGGCCTTTAGTTGGGTAATGAATTCACAGGCCTCTTTTGGTCCCAAAGTATAAGTTCCACCTACGGGAACCATTACCAAGTCAACATTCGATAACTCGTTAATCACATTAGCGTCGACAACCCCCTGGTCACCTAAGTGCGCCACTGAGCAAGTCTCAGTAGATACAATAAATACTGTATTTTTGCCCCTGAGTTTTCCATTTTCAGGATCGTGATAAGACAAAACCCCCTTTATCTTCACTCCATCATATTCCCACTCTCCCTCACTGTCTATTACATCAAATTGGCCAGAAACCTCTTCAATACCTGCATGGTCGTCGTGATGGTGAGAAAGAAGTACTATATCAGCCGATACGTTTAACTTATCATAACCAACTGCGCCACTAAATGAGTGATATTTATATGGATCGAAGACTATTCGAAGACCGTTAATTTCCAACAAAAAACAGGCATGAGCCATATATGTCAATTTCATCCTTCACCACCTCCTTCTTCCAACTTAGGTAGATAGTTCTGGTTGATATTCATAAGCGAAAGAAATGCATTTTTCACCACATCCACCCTCGGGTTCTTTGACTTTAGATATTTTAGCACAAACTTAATCTCTTCTCTTCGATTATCTTTTGCCCAAGGACATTTGGGTAATTCAGGATAGCCCTTCTCCTTTGCCACCTTTACTAACTCTGCCTCCTTTAAATAAACCAGTGGTCGAATAACTATGATTTCTCCTGAAAAAAACTCCTGTTTTGGGCACATCGTAGAGATAGTAGACTGAAAAAATACATTCATTAGGAATGTTTGAACTACATCATCCATATTATGTCCCAATGCCACTTTGTTGCATCCGTAACGTTTTGCAGCAAAAAAGATAGCCTTTCTCCTATACCAACTACATAAAAAACAGACATCCTTTTTAGCCTGTGCTAAATTTAATCCTTTAAAAGATTCTTCATCGATGTCTATTCTTATTCCTTTGCGCTCAGTAAAATCCTTTAATATAGTCGAGATCTCTGGAAACACCTGGACGTGATAGGGCACTAAGGAAAACTTCACAGGACTCTTCCTTTGTTTATCCATCAGAAAATCCAACAGGGCAAGGCTATCTTTGCCTCCAGAGACTCCTACCAGAATGCGGTCTCCTTCTTCTATCAAACCAAAGTCTGATATAGCCTTTCCCACTCTACGGGAGAGATAATAAAAAAGATTTTTCATACTAACACAAACTGGGTAGAAACGTTAAGATCTATTTGCCCGAATATTATTCGGGATATCTCAAGAGATTCAACATATCTTTAACTGCCTTCCGTAGACCAAAAAGAACTGCATAGGATATTATAGAATGCCCTATATTCAACTCCTGTATCTCAGGTATCTTGACAATATCTTGGACATTGTCATAATGCAGACCATGTCCAGCATTCACTACTAAACCAAGTTTGTGGTAAGCAAACTCACTTGCCTTTATTATCTTTCTTAAATGAGAAAGTCTTTCGCGTTTTGTTTTCGCATCAGCATAGTGTCCGGTATGTATCTCTATCATGCCAACCCCAATATCTCTTGCTGCCTTAATCTGGTCTTTATCAGGTTCAATAAACAAACTCACCTCTACACCTGCTTTTTGGAGTTTTTTCACCACCCGCTCCAATCGACTTCCCAATCCAATTACATCTAATCCGCCTTCTGTGGTAAGTTCTCTTCGTCTTTCT
>JAMOOT010000081.1 GCA_027065215.1 Candidatus Omnitrophota bacterium
AAACCGAAGGTCCCTCCTACAGTTGGGATCTATTGTCAGATACCCCAGGATCATGGGATCGATAGGGTTTTGGATAGAAAACTCATTGAGTTTGCTAAACCAGCATTGGAGAAAGGAGAGAGGGTAAAGGCCGAGTTTGAGATACGAAATACAGATCGTACAACGGGTGCAATGTTGAGCGGTCAGGTGTGTAAAAAATATGGTGAAAGGGGTCTTCCAGAGGATACGATTTACTTTAAATTTAAAGGAGTTGCTGGCCAGAGTTTTGGGGCTTGGCTTGCAAAGGGATTGACCTTTGAATTAGAGGGTATGGCAAATGATTATGTGGGTAAGGGGATGTCAGGAGGGAAGATTATTATATATCCGGATAAAACCGTTGATTATAAGTCAGAGAATAACATAATAATCGGCAATACCGCATTCTATGGGGCTATTATGGGTGAGGCCTATATTCGTGGAAGGGCAGGTGAAAGGTTTTGTGTAAGGAATTCTGGCGTGTATGCAGTGGTTGAGGGTATTGGCGACCATGGATGTGAGTATATGACGGGAGGAAGGGTGGTAGTGATAGGCCCTACAGGGAGAAATTTTGCTGCTGGTATGTCGGGTGGAATTGCCTATGTATGGGACGTCTATGGCAATTTTAAGGATAAATGCAATTTAGAAATGGTGGGATTAGAGCGGGTGGTTGAGGATGAAGATGTAGAGGTTGTCCTTCAATTGTTGCAAAATCATTATCGCTATACTGGTAGTTTGGTGGCAAAACAGATAATAGATGATTTTAATAAAGAGGTTAATCGGTTCGTTAAGGTAATCCCTTATGAATATAAGAGGATACTTCAGCAAAGGCTTTTGGAGGAGGAATTAGGCCTCACGGAGGTATCTGATGGCTAAGGACGTGAAGGGTTTTTTGAAGATACAAAGATCTGGGTGTATATATCGTCCGATTGAGGAACGAATAAAGGATTTTGAAGAGGTTTTTGTCCTTCGCCCAGATGAAAAGACAGTCGAACAGGCTATGAGATGTATGGATTGTGGCACGCCTTTTTGCCACTGGGCCTGTCCGGTTGGTAATTACATACCTGAGTGGAATGAATCGGTTGCGATGGAAAAATGGGAACGGGCATATGAATTGCTCTCGTTTACAAACAATCTTCCGGAGGTAACTGGTAGAGTTTGCCCTGCTCTATGTGAATATGGGTGTGTGTTGGGTATAAATTCCGATCCAGTTACTGTAAGGGAAAATGAATTAAGTATAGTGGAGCGTGCCTTTGCCAGTGGATTGGTGAAGCCAAGGCCCCCTGAAAAACGCACAGGAAAAACGGTTGCAGTGGTTGGTTCAGGCCCGGCTGGGTTAGCCTGTGCTGACCAATTAAACAAGGCTGGACATAAGGTTGTTGTATTCGAGCGCGATGACTGTATAGGTGGACTTATGCGTTATGGAATACCCGATTTTAAATTGAAAAAATCGATTTTGGATAGACGAATAGAGATCTGGAAGAGGGAGGGAATAGAGTTTCAAACAAATGTATGGATAGGGAGGGATTATCCCACTGAGAGGTTGTTAAAAGAGTTTGATGCTGTCTGTTTGGCCGGAGGGGCGAGGAATCCCCGCGATCTAAGCATCCCCGGAAGGGATTTGAAAGGGATTCATTTGGCGTTAGAATACCTTACCCAATCTAATAGGAGGGTTGCTGGAGATGAGATAGAAGGGGAGTTGATTGATGCAAGGGATAAGGTGGTTGTGGTTATTGGTGGAGGAGATACTGGAGCAGATTGTGTGGGGACAGCCAATCGACAAGGTGCAGTGAAGGTGTATCAGATAGAGGTCCTCCCTCAACCTCCAAAAGAGAGGCCACCAGATCAGCCCTGGCCTATTTATCCCAGACTTTTTAAGACCTCTACAAGCCATGAAGAAGGATGTGAAAGGATTTGGTCTGTGCTTACCAAGGAGTTTATAGGTAGAAATGGCAGGGTTATTGGGGTAAGGTGTGTAAGAGTGGAATGGGACAAGGATGAGACTGGCCGGTGGCAGATGAAAGAGATTCCTAATAGTGAGTTTGAGTTGCGGGCTGATTTGGTCTTGATAGCCATTGGGTTTCTTGGTCCTGAACATAAGGGTATGTTAGATGAGTTAGGGGTAGGATACGATAATCGGGGAAATGTTAAGACCGATTGGCGATTTATGACCTCAATCAAAGGGGTTTTCTCTGCTGGAGATATGCATAGAGGCCAATCTTTGGTTGTTTGGGCTATATCTGAAGGTCGAAAGTGCGCTCATTTTATTGATGAGTATCTTATGGGCAAATCTTATCTGCCGTGTTTCTAATATACGTTCACATCCCTTTTTGTTTGCGAAAGTGTCCTTACTGTGATTTTTTCACTATTCCCTATCGAAGGGAAATGGAGCAAAAGTTGATAGAGTTTGTCTCGAGTCAGTTGAAGTTGTATTGTGATAGGTTCCCCGTCTTGGGCAGAAAAGTTGATACTATCTATTTTGGAGGAGGAAGCCCTTCTTGTGTAAGCGAAGGATTGTTATATGAGATAATCCGATTGCTTGCGAGGTATTTTGATCTTTCTTCAGTAAAGGAATGTAGTATAGAGGTAAATCCTGGCGATGTATCGTTGTCTAAAATAAAGGCTTGGAATGAGATCGGGGTAAACCGAGTTAGTGTGGGTGTCCAGTCCTTTAACGATAGAATACTTTCTATATTAGGTCGCAATCACGGATGTAAGGAGAATTTTCAGGCCTTGGATGTGTTAAGTGAGGTCTTTGATCGATTATCTGTTGATTTGATCTTTGCTGTTCCCGGACAAGAGATTGAGGACTGGAATAGGGATTTGGAGATTTTTTATCGTAGATTTTCTAACCGAGTAGACCATATCTCTATCTACAGTTTGACCATAGAAAAGAATACTGAGTTTTATCTCAGATATGGGGATGTAGACCTTTCAGATGTAAGTAGGCAGATGTATGAGATAGCAGATAGAAACCTTGCTAAAATGGGATTTCAGTGGTACGAGATAAGTAATTTTGCCCGACCGGGCAAGGAGTGTAAGCACAATTTGGGTTATTGGACGGGTGCAGAGTATCTTGGATTAGGTCCAAGTGGATGGTCGTTTTTAAATGGAATAAGGTTTTCTATGGATTGGGAAGGTAATATTATTGAAGACCGATTGAATTATGGGAAGGCAAGTCGGGAAAAGGTTGTTTTATGCCTTCGTACTCGAGAGGGGGTAGGAGAAGAGGATTTATTGCCTGATCAGTTGCAAGTGCTTTCAGATCTGGGGAAAAGAATGGGTTGGGTGAAGAGATATGGAGATAGGTTTGTGTTAACTCTTTTAGGCCGACTCTTTGCTGATGAACTCGCAACCTATTTGATTTAATATGGGGTAAATGGAATGGAACCATTCTGGATAATTCCGTCTAAAAGGGGACAGAATATATGACTGGACTCGTTATTGGCCAATTTATTTGACTTACACGACATATTATAGGCTTATGGCAAATTTAAAGACCTTGACGATGTGGTCTGAGATGGTATAATTATGATTCGCCGATGGTTAACATTAAAGAGGAGGTGTAAAGTTGGCGTTATTGAAGGACAAAAAGGCTGAGATTATAAAGGAATTTGGTGACCATCCGAATGATACTGGGTCTGCTTCGGTTCAAATTGCCTTGCTTACAGAGAGGATTAATCAATTAAATGAGCATTTTAAAGTGCATCGGAAGGATTTCCATTCCCGATTAGGGCTCTTAAAATTGGTGAATCGAAGGAGGAATCTGCTTTCTTATTTAAAACGCAAAGACCCTAAAAAATATCAAGAAGTGATTTCTAAACTGGGGTTGAAGAAATGAGCCGCCGATTGGATTTTACAGTTCATCGTGTGAGCCGAAAGTTAGGGCGGCATGATCTCATATTAGAGACTGGTAAACTTGCCAGGCAAGCAAATGGTGCAGTATTGGTTAAATATGGTGCTACAGCAGTTTTAGTTACTGCTTGTATGTCTCTTGAGAAACGTGAAGGGATTGATTTTTTCCCTTTGATGGTGGAATATAGGGAAAAACAGTATGCAGCAGGAAAGATCCCCGGAGGTTTTTTTAAGAGAGAAGGCAAACCGACAGAAAAGGAAGTTCTTTCTTCCCGACTTATTGATCGTCCTATAAGGCCTTTGTTTCCTAAGGACTTGGTAAATGAAGTCCAAGTTGTTGCCCAGGTTCTCTCCAGCGATCCGGATTACGATCCGGATGTTTTTGCAATTATTGGGGCATCGGCTGCCTTAACAATTTCTAATATTCCGTTTAATGGCCCTATTGCTGCAGTAAGGATTGGTAAGTTGGAAGATGGATTGATACTTTTTCCTACTTATGATGAACAGGAGAATGGTGTATTGGATCTTTGTATAACGGGGAAGGTCGGAAAGATTATTATGATAGAATCAGGTTCGCGTGAAATTTCAGAGGAAGATATGGCCTCGGCTATGCATTATGCTGAAGGCTTTTTTAAAGACATCATAGATATGCAAGAGGAATTGCGCCGATTGGCAGGTAAGGAAAAGATCTCTTATGAACCATTTGCCTTGCCGGAAGGGTTGATCGAAGAAGTCGAAAATAGGTTTTTGCCAGACCTTGAAGACATTACGCGTATTCCAGAGAAGGAAGTCCGCATAGAGAAATTCAATCTATTGGTAGATAAAGCAGTTGAAGAGTTGGTTAGTTCTCAAGAAGAGGCATTGTATACCGATATAGATGTTAAGCGGGCATTATCTGAGGTGGAGAAAAAATTAGTTCGTTTGGCTATATTGCGAGATAGGAGACGGGTGGATGGTAGGGCGTTGGATGAGATAAGGCCAATTGCTTGTGAGGTCTCTGTTCTCCCCAGAACGCATGGGTCCAGCCTGTTTACTCGAGGACAGACACAAAGTTTGTGTATTACCACCTTAGGGACAAAGTCAGATGAGCAGATGATAGAGGGTCTTGAGGAGGAGAGTTATAAGAATTTTATGCTTCATTATAGTTTTCCGCCCTTTAGTGTAGGCGAGGTTAAGCCTATAAGAGGACCGGGCCGAAGGGAGATCGGTCACGGCGCCTTGGCTGAGAGGGCAATTAGGTATGTAATGCCATCTAAGGAAGAATTCCCTTATACTGTAAGGGTGGTCTCGGAGATTTTGGAATCGAATGGTTCTTCTTCTATGGCAACGGCGTGCGCTGCGAGTTTATCTCTTATGGATGCAGGTGTCCCAATTGCCAAGCCTGTTGCTGGTATTGCTATTGGTTTGGTGAAAGAATCAGATACGGATTATGTCCTGTTGACGGATATTGCTGGCCTTGAGGACCATTACGGGGATATGGATTTTAAGGTGGCAGGAACTAAAGATGGTATTACTGCTATCCAAATGGATTTGAAGGTGGATGGGATTACATTGGAGATGGTAAAGGAGGCCCTTTCTTTAGCCAAAAAGGCAAGAGAAGAGGTGTTAGAGGTGATGAATTCTGTGTTGGATAAGCCAAGGCCTCAGATATCTCCTTATGCCCCAAGGGTAACTGTGGTAGAGATACCCGAGGATAAAATCCGTGATCTAATTGGCCCTATGGGCAAGAATATAAAGAGAATTATTGCAGAGACTGAATCCTCAATAGATATTGATCCATCTGGCCAAGTGACAGTTTCTGCCCCAAATACCGAGACGTTAAATAGAACATTGGAGATGATAGAGATCTTTACGAGTGAACCTGAGGTCGGTAAGATATATGATGTGAAGATTACTCGAATAGTAAACTTTGGGGCCTTTTGCGAACTCCCTTCAGGCAAAGAGGGGCTTATCCACATATCTGAGATTGCTGATTCTTTTGTCTCAAATGTGGAGGATTATCTGAAGGTGGGCGATCGTCTTAAGGCCAAGTTGATAAAGATCGATGAACTTGGCCGATTGAACTTTAGCCTTAAACAGGCTAAACAAGAGTAAGAGTAATAAACGCTACGTAGTAATGTATGAGCGCGGAGAAGAGATCCTTGGTATTTCGTTTTTGGTATTGGCTCTAATCCTATTTGGGAGCCTTTTTTCTTATAACCCAATCGATGTCCCATTTCTTTCCTATCCAATTCATCAGGGAATGCCGCATAATTACCTGAGTTATGTGGGTGTTTATTTGGCATTTTTTTTACGGTTTATATTAGGTTGGGGGGCAATAGTTATCCCTGTTCTATTTCTTTATTGGGGAATAGTAAAGATTATCCGCTTGGAGGAGAAATTAAGTATATATGCGAATCCTTCACTATTGTCGGTTGTTTTTTTCCTTTTGTTTGTTTCTGTCTTGATGAGTTTATTGGTGAATAATAGAGGAGATGTTTTATCTTTTTCTATGGGAGGGCTTTTGGGGCATACTTTTGCTCGATTTTTGCTTACTTACTTTGGAGGTTTTGGCGCCTGGGTTATTGCTTTAGGGTTGTTTTCACTTTCGTTTGTTATGTTAACCCATATATCTATCCTCTCCGTAGCGAGATTTTTCCTTCGTCCGATAGTATTTGTGGCAGGCCTGTTGAGACGGTTGAAGGGGAGAAGAGGAGAGAGAGACAAGGGAACAAATATGGTGAAAAAACGAAGATCTAAGTCTGAAATCAAACGGCGTTCAATCTTACCAGAATCTAAGAAAAAGGCATTGATTGAGGGGGTTCCCAGGGAATTGGAAGAGATTGAGGAAGTTGAGGAGGAAGAAGAACTTGAATTGTTTGATATAGAGGGGGAAGATGATGATCAAGAAGAAAAAGTGGAGTTGGAGGAAGATTTTGAAATTGTTTCTTCGGAAGGGAAACGGCTTAATCCCCCTAAAAGGGGAGAATATAAACTCCCCCCCATTGACTTATTGGATGTTCCAATAAGAGGCAGAGGAGAGAAGGAAGACGTCAAAGAGAAGGCCAGGATTATTGAGCAGAGCCTTGCTGAATTTAATATTCCAGTAAAGGTTGTAAATGTTGAATCTGGACCGGTGATAACCAGATATGAGTTAGAACCTGCTCCAGGGGTGAAGATTCAGAAGATAGTAAATCTGAGCGATGACCTTGCCTTGAATCTACGTGCCAGTTCTATTCGTATAGTGGCCCCTATACCTGGAAAAGGCGCAGTTGGAATAGAGGTTCCTAATCAACATAGAGAGGCAGTTTTTATTCGGGATATAGTTTCTTCTCCTGAGTTTAGCCAATTAAATTCGCCACTTGCTTTGGGTTTGGGGAAGGATACTGCAGGTCATCCTGTAGTGGCTGATTTGAGGGATATGCCACATTTATTGATTGCTGGTGCTACTGGTTCGGGTAAAACAGTCTGCGTTAATGCCCTCATTGTCTCTATGCTTATGAAGGCTTCGCCTAAGGAATTGAGATTTATTATGGTGGATCCTAAGATGGTTGAAATGCACCAGTACAATAAATTGCCTCACCTTCTCTGTCCAGTGGTTACCGATGTAAAGAAGGTCTCTTCTGCATTGGACTGGCTCATCGCTGAAATGGAGAAGAGGTACCAAATACTTGCTCGGGAAGGTGTGCGTAATATAAGATTTTACAACGAACGGCATAAAGATGATCCTATGTGTTATATCGTGTTGATTATAGATGAGTTGGCTGATATTATGTCTGTTGCCCAGAGTGAAGTGGAGACAGGAATTGCTCGTTTGGCTCAGTTGTCCCGAGCAGTTGGGATTCACTTAATCTTGGCCACACAAAGGCCTTCGGTGGATGTTATAACCGGTGTAATTAAGGCAAATTTTCCAGCCAGGATATCCTTTAAGGTGGCCTCAAGGGTGGATTCTCGTACGGTCCTTGATAGTATTGGTGCGGAAAAATTGTTGGGTAAGGGAGATATGTTGTTTATGCGTCCGGGTGCAGTTAAAGTGCAGAGGATACAGGGTGCTTATGTCCAAGATAGAGAGATAGAACGGATTGTGGATTATATCTGTGGCCAGGCCGAGCAGAAATTCGATGATTCGGTGGTAAAGGCTCAAGAAAAGGTAGGGGTGTTTGGAGAGAAAGATGATTTATTCGATGCAGCGGTGGATATTATCCTTACCACAGGACAAGCCTCTGTTTCTATCTTACAAAGGCGGATGAGATTGGGGTATGCTCGGGCTGCTCGGCTTATTGATATGATGGAAGAGGAGGGAATTGTTGGGCCGTATCGAGGGAGTCGGCCAAGAGAGATATTGATTGATCGGGAAGAATGGTTGAGGAGGAAAAGTCCTTATGCCGGAGAGAATTGATTTAAAATCTGTGCGCGAGGCGAAGGGTATAACGATAGATAAGGTCTTTGAGGATACGAAGATACCTAAGCGGGTTATAGTAGCACTGGAAACTGGTGATTTTTCTGACCTTTTTTTAAACCAGGTCTATGTTAAGGGGTTTGCCAAGAGTTATGCTCGGTATTTGGGGTTGGATCCAAAGGAAGTTTTAAGAGATATATTCCCAGAAGAATGTACTGAAGTAAAACCAGAGATTAAAAAAGGGAATGAACCATCTGCTACTAAAAAAAATTATGGGGTTGAGCAGGTGCTTGCTGTGATTAGGGATTGGTTGATTTTCCTTTTTTCTCTCTTGGTTTCTCTCTTTGTTAAGATCCCTAAGCGGGTCTATATGGGCATTGCTATTGTTTTATTGGGGATTTTTTTGGTGCTTTCTGTTTTTCATAAGCAAGTTAGCAACGAGATGGATAATGTAACTGGTGTTTCTCAAAGCGAGAGATCAATTGATAATAATGAAGATAGTGCCGTTGTTTCAAAAGGGGGAGTATCGGAAAGAGATGTATCGGAGGAAGGTAAGGGCGCTGTTCCAATGGGTAAGGAGAAGTTTAGCATCTTTGTTCAAGCAAATGATGATTGCTGGATGAGAGTTAAATCGGACGGGGAAGAACTTTTTGTGGGAGTATTGAGGAGAGGCGATATTGAAAATTGGTCAGCAAAGAATGAGATTTCCCTTTGGGTTGGTAATGCCGGGGCATTGAAAATTAGATGTGATGGTAAGGTCTATGATAAGATAGGTCGAAAAGGACAGGTAATAAAGAATATAGTCTTTTCTCCTGACTGTTCATACCATATTAGGAGGAGATAATTCTTAAGTTATGGCAAGGCCCACCTTTTCTGTGATAACACTTGGTTGTCCTCGAAATTATGTGGATAGTCAGTTTTTAGTAAAAGAAGGTATAGATAAAGGGTGGGAATATGTCTCCCAATTCGATGAAGCAGATTATGTGTTTATAAATACCTGTGGATTTATTCAGCCAGCAATAGAGGAGAGTATAGATATCATACTGCAGATCGAAGAGTTGTATCAAGAAGGGAAGGTGAAAGAGGTTTGGATTGTAGGTTGTTTAGTGGAGAGATTTGAGAAGGAGTTGAAAAAAGAGTTTCCTTGGGCTCAGTTCCGAGGTTGTATTGACCCTCGTAGATTATCTGTTCGACCAATTGTCTTTGCCGAGGGAGGTTATGCTTATGTAAAGATATGCGAGGGTTGTATAAGTTTATGTAGTTTTTGTACTATTCCGAGTATAAGGGGGCCATTACGCTCGCGCAGAATAGAGGATGTGGTTTCTGAAGTTAGATATGTTAGTGAAAAATTAGGCAAAGGTGAGGTAGTCTTAGTGGGGCAAGATACCACTGCCTACGGAATAGATATTTATAGAAAGCCGGCATTAGAGGACCTCTTAAATGCAATATTGGACCAAACTAATGTTAGGTGGATTAGACTAATGTATGCCTATCCTTCACGGATAGGTGAATCTCTCTTGGATTTAATTGCGCACAATAATAGAATAGTGCCATATATAGATCTGCCAATACAGCATATAAATTCTGCAGTATTAAATCGCATGAACAGGGGATATGACCAGAAGGAATTGGATTATATATTTGATGGAGTGAGGGAGCGAGGAATAAAGGTTAGAACCACGATTATAGTGGGGTTTCCGGGTGAAGGGAGAAAGGAATTTTCCCAGTTGCGGCGATTTTTAGAAGAGAGAAAGGAGATTGTTAGAATAGGGGTGTTTAGATTTTATCCTGAAATTGGCACCCCTGCCTATAGTCTACAACCAAGGCCAAAACCATCTACTGTGAAAGGGAGATATTACCGAATGAGAAGATTGGCTAATGAGAGGTTGATGGAGTTTAAGCAGTCTTTATCTGGGCAGGTTCTGGATGTGATAGTCGATGGATTTATCCCAGAGATTGGCTTATATCTTGCCAGGACATACTGGGATGCACCAGAGGTAGATGATATTCTTTATCTCCATTCGGAGACAGAACTGTTCTCAGGTGATCTGGTAAGAGCAAGGATATCTTACTCAAAAGGAGAGTTAATTGGTGAAGTGGTTGATTAAGCAGGTATCTGGGCGGAGATTTGAAGAATTGCCGAGTATAGCCCAAAGATGGGCAGGGCCTTTTTATTGGTTGCTGTTTAATCGTCGAAGGATTATGTTTGAAAACTTATCTTGTGTTTTTCCTGAATGGGATGGAGAAAAAAAGAAAAAGGTATCTCGTAAAAGTTTATTTTATATGCTTCTTGCGGTCTTGGATACGGTTTGGTGGTATGACTGGCACTCTCGAGAAAAGGAAAAAAGTCGAGATTGGTTGCTTAATGAATGCATTAAATTCTCGGGGGTAGAGAGTAAGGATTTAATTTTAGAACGGGGCGGTCTTGTCTGTACTGCCCATTATGGCACTTTTCCCGGTGTGGCCCAGTTTTTTGCCTTTCATCGGCCTACTGGTGTGTTTTTGAAGAAAATAAAAAATCCATATCTTCAAGGTTGGTCAGATAAGATAATACGAGAGATGGGGCTTGTCCCTCTCTATGTCGGTGAAATGAAATCAGTTAAAAAGGCAGCAAAAATTCTTAAGGAAAAGGGGGTATTGGTAGTCTTATTGGACCAGCATTTTGGGAGAAGGGGGCGGATAAAGGTTAATTTTTTCAATCGGCCTGCGTTTGCTGCTGGAGGGGCGGTTGATTTGTCTCTACGTATGAGGAGGCCAGTGGTTGCTATGTTTTGTTCCAGGGGGGTGGGAGATATTACAGTGATAGATAAAGGTGTCCTGTGGGACAGGGATGATGTTTCGGTTCAAGAGATTGTTCAAAATTTCACAACTTCCTTGGAAAGTGTTATAATGTCTAATCCAGAACAGTGGGCTTGGCTTCATCGTAGGTGGAAGGCATGAGAATAAGGTTGGATGTTGGATACGATGGGACCAGTTTTTATGGATGGCAGGTCCAATCGGGTAGAAGAACGGTCCAAGGTGAATTGCAATCGGCTCTTTGTCAGTTGTTGCATAGAAAGGTTTCTTTAATTGCCAGTGGGCGGACAGATGCTGGGGTCCATGCCCGATTGCAGGTGGTAGTATTTGACATTGAACAGGTGCAAGTGCCAGTTGAGAAGATTGCTTTGGCATTAAGTCCTTTTTTGCCGGATGATATAGTAGTTTATAGTTCTTCTTTGGCTATAGGCGGGTTTCATCCTCGCAAAGATTGCAAGGAAAAAGTTTATCGTTATTTTTTTAACTGGGGTATTAGACATCCAATATTGAATCGATATTCGCTCTTTGTAACTGAAGAGATGTGGAATAAAATAAAGGCATTATCTTGGCAATTTAGTCGGGAGGGGCGTTTTTCAGTGTTTGCGTGTAATCGGGGGGATGGAAGTCATCTAAGTAACCGGATTTGGCAAGTTTGTGTAGATACGGGTAGTATTAATGAACGTATTGGGTTTGTGGAGTTTAAGAGCAAGGGATTTTTGTATAAAATGGTGCGGAGAATGGTGGGGTTGTTGTTAGACATCGCTTGGGGAAGATTCCCTGAATCAGTGATAGAAGATATCTTTGCGGGAAAGGAATTGGAATGGAATACCGCTCCTGCTCAAGGGT
The DNA here is from genome assembly GCA_027065215.1 of Candidatus Omnitrophota bacterium. Taxonomy (GTDB): domain Bacteria; phylum Omnitrophota; class Gorgyraeia; order S143-82; family S143-82; genus S143-82. The sequence continues at coordinate 11,891 of JAMOOT010000081.1, forward strand.
TGTTTTTGTGGGATGTGAGGTATTGAGAGTTTATAGGACCTTGTTTAAGTGTAGGGGTGAGTAGTTTACAAGAAAACTAAGGTATTCTGGTTGGATAATGAAGAATGAAGGAGGAGAAATGATAAAGGCGGTTATAGATGGGTTTAAGGTAGAGGTGCCGGAGGGCACAACTATTCTTGATGCGGCAAAGACGGTCCAAGTCAAGATCCCCACTCTTTGTAAGCATCCTGACTTGCCTCCATCGGCGTCTTGTGGGATCTGTATTGTTCGAGTAAAGGGAGCGAATAAGATGTTAAGGTCTTGCTGCACTCCAATAGAAGATGGTATGGAGATAATTACAAATGATCCTGAGATTGTACAGGTGCGGCGGACGGTTTTGGAACTTATCCTCTCTAATCACCCCAATGAGTGTTTGACATGTGGACGAAATAATAATTGCGAATTGCAACGTCTTGCTGCAGAGTTTGGCATACGTGAAGAGCGGTATCCAAAGGTGTTAAGGGAAATACCCGATGATGTTTCTACTGGCACGATAGAGTTGCATCCTCAAAAATGTATTTTGTGTGGTCGGTGTGTGGAGGTTTGTCAAGAGGTTCAGGATGTCTGGGCCTTGTCTTTTCTGGAAAGAGGATTTAATACCAGGATATCTCCTGCGGGGGATATATCTCTTGGGGAGTCTCCTTGTGTGAAGTGTGGACAGTGTTCAGCCCATTGTCCTACTGGGGCAATCTTTGAAAAAGATGATACCGAAAGGGTTTGGAGTGCTCTGCGAGATTCAGATAAATATTGTGTTGTGCAGATAGCACCGGCAGTAAGGGTGGCAATAGGGGAGGCGTTTGGCTATCCTTATGGGACCAACCTTACTGGAAAATTGTATGCGCTTCTCAGGCGTTTAGGGTTTAAGGCAGTCTTTGATACATCCTTTGGCGCAGATGTTACCGTTATGGAAGAGGCAAGCGAGTTTGTTAAGAGATTTAAAGAGAAGATTGGGCCACTTCCTCTTATAACCACTTGTTGTCCGTCATGGGTTGATTTTATGGAGAAGTTCCACACTGATATGATAGAGCACTTTTCGTCGGCAAAGTCTCCACATGAGATGTTGGGCGCCCTGTCAAAGACATATTATGCCCAGAGAATGGGATTGGATCCAAGTAAGATCTTTATGGTCTCGATTATGCCTTGTACGTCCAAAAAATACGAGATTACTCGTACTGAAGAGATGTTTGCTTCAGGGTATCAGGATATAGATGTAGTTCTTACTACTCGGGAACTCTCTCGAATGATAAAGCAAGCAGGGATAGATTTTAATAACCTACCTGACGAAGAACCAGATCATATTTTAGGTGATTATACTGGTGCAGGTGTTATTTTCGGTGCCACAGGAGGAGTGATGGAGGCAGCATTGAGGACTGCTTATTATTTGATTACTGGGAAAAATCTCAAAAAGGTTGAGTTTAAAGAGGTGAGAGGCTTAGATGGAGTGAAGGAATGCACTGTGAAGATAAACGGCACGGAGGTTAGGATTGCAGTTGCCCATGGATTATCTAATGTGGAGACGGTGTTGAACAAGGTAAGAGAAGCCAAACTAAAAGGGGAGGACCTCCCTTACCACTTTATTGAAGTAATGGCCTGTCCTGGTGGATGTGTAGGAGGGGGTGGTCAGCCCTATGGTGTGACAGATGAGTTGCGTATTGCTCGAGCCAAAGGATTATATCAAGATGACGAGCATAGAATTAGATATTCGCATGAGAACCCATATGTAAAGCAGTTATATGAAGAGTTCCTTGGACATCCTCTTTCCGAGAAGTCTCACAAACTATTACATACTCATTATGAGGCAAGGCCGATATATGTGCGCTGATACAATAAGACAAAGCAGGGATACAGGATTTATTCCTCACGATGAGATTGAGGAAATACTATCTCGTCCGATACAAGAAGATTGGGCGAGGTTAGAGGAAATATTGTCTAAATCTCTTGCTATTGAGACGTTAAGTCCGGAAGAGACTGCCTATTTGTTAAAGATAAAATCCCCTGATATGTGGGATCGGATATTTGAAACGGCATTAAAGGTTAAGAAGAAGGTCTATGATAACCGTATTGTAACATTCGCTCCTTTATATTTGGCAAATCTATGTATAAATAACTGCCTTTATTGCGGGTTTAGAAGAGATAACAATCTGATGCAAAGGAGAAAACTATCTATTGAGGAGGTAATATCTGAAACTGAGGTCCTATGTGGGGAAATTGGACATAAACGGTTGATCGTTGTCTATGGTGAACACCCAGATACATGGATAGATTATATCTGCGATACAATAAAGACAATATATTCGGTAAAGGTTCCGACAAAGCGAGGTTATGGCTCGATTCGTCGTGTAAACGTAAATGCTTCCCCTATGTCAGTAGAGGA
>JAMOOT010000082.1 GCA_027065215.1 Candidatus Omnitrophota bacterium
GATCGTGAATATTTTAAACATAGAACAATCGCGTGCCTCCCACTGCCTGCGCATTCTAAAAGAGACAGGATTGGTGAACAATAGGCGAGATGGCGTATGGATAATCTACTCGGCCAATCCAGAGATGTTGAATAGCAAGATATTGCAGGGGATCAAAGAAGAGATAAATCTTCCCCCTGAAGATTTAGAAAATCTGCAGCGGTGTAAAAAAGAAGGCGTAAGGGAACGGTGTAATACAAAAAAGGAGGTGTGAAATGGACGTAAAAGAACTTTTAGAACTCGGAATAAAGTTTCACGGCCACAAGTGTCCCGCAATGCCATTGGGATTGAGAGCAGGATTGGCTGCAATGAAAAAACTAAATGTGGAGCACGCCTCAAACAAAGAACTCTATTGCCTATGTGAAACAGGATTCGCCCATGCGACAATGTGCTTTGTGGATGGTGTTCAGGTAGCCACTGGTTGTACGTTCGGTAAAAGCAACATAGAAAAATTGGCCTATTCAAAGAATGCGATCACTTTAATCGATGTAAAACGCAAAAAGGCAGTAAGGGTAAGTCTAAATCCAGAGTTTCAAAAGAAAGGATTATCTTCAAAATTCGTCCAGTTGAGAAAACAGGGAGTTGAACCAAAGGATGTACCACCTGAGGTCATTGATCCAATGATTGAGAACATAATGAAACAACCAGATGAGGTGCTATTTAAGATCTCAGAGGTCTTTGATTATGACTTCAAGGGCAAGAAGAGCACTTTTGAATGGTATGAATGTGAGAACTGCGGGGAGGTCGTATTTGCTCATGGAATAAGGATCAAGGACGGCAAAAAGACCTGCATACCCTGCTCTGGGTATTGATCTTAAAATGAGGTAGAAAAAAATGAATTTAGCATATCTTGCTCCACCAATATTTTTCGTGATTGCCTTTGTGTTTTCAATGCTGGGGATGGGAGGATCTCAACTCTACATCCCCATCCTATTCTGGCTTGGGATGGACTTCAAGACACAGGCTATTCCCTTAGGCATGTTATTAAATGTAGTGAACTCTGCTTCTGCAGCCTTTACCTATGCCAAAAAGGGATTGATTGACTGGAGAACTGCCATCCCGTTCGGACTTTCAATGGTGCTTTTCGCCCCAATAGGAACCTTAGTAAATGTCTCCTTACCTACTAAACCGGTCATCCTGATCTTCGCTATATTTACCGCCACAGCAGCAATACTGATGCTCTCTGGCTGGAAGCCTAAAAGAGGGAACCTATCAAGAAGAGGAAGGCTGATTCTCGGATTAACTGCTGGAAGTATCTTGGGATTCTTTGCTGGTCTTATAGGAAGAGGAGGCGGAAGTTTTGTGGTCCCTCTGCTCTACATAGCCGGATTGGAACCCAAAATAGCCGCTGCTACTTCGTCTATGGTCGTAACCTTTTCCGGGACATCAAGTTTTCTCTCTCATATTGCTACTGCCGCCAGACCTGACTGGGGGGTATGGATAGCCTGTGTGGTAGCGGTATTTGTGGGAAGCAGGCTTGGTTCTACCTTGATGGCCAACAAATTGAAATCAAGATCAATACGATTAATCTTCGGAATAGTCCTGTTAGGGATAGCGCTCCTCTTGATTATCAAAGATGTCTTATAACTCATTTTAAGGAAATGAGATATTTAGAGAGGGAGGGTTAATCTAATCCTAAGGAGGAAATTAGCCAATCCTCGTTTAGATATTCTGGTACCCATACCTTCCCTTCTAATTGGGACTGTACTATTTTTTCATCAAACTCAATCTTGGCTATGATAGGGATATTATGTCTAACAAACAATCCTTCACAATCTCTATCGGCCGATTCATCTATTCCCCATTTATTGATTATACCCACTCTCAACCTGATGTTAGGGAATCTCTCCGTCAGCATAATCAATCTCTCCATATCCGCATATCCTGAAGGAGTGGCCTCTTGGACCAAGACCACTATCTCTGCACCGCTCAAGGCAGAGATCACCGGACAACCCAACCCCGGAGGCCCATCTACCAACATAAACCTAACACCAGCACTTACCGCATAAGAGCGGGCCTGTTGTTTTAATTCCGAAACCAATCTCCCTGAATTCCCTTTCCCCGGCTCCAGCTCAGCATAGAAAAACTCTCCCCATTCCGACCCTCCCCTATAAATCCAACCTGTCTCTTCCTGCACCATCTCAATGGCCCCAACCGGACAGACCAAATCACAGACCCCACATCCCTCACACTTCTCCCCCATCACCTCAGCCTTTCGGCCTTTCATCCTGATAGCAGAGAATCTACAATGTCTTGCACATTCTCCACACCCAACGCAAATTTCTTGCCTAACACTGGCAATCCTACCCAAAGACAACCGCCTACTCCACAAGATCTCCGGATGAAGCAAAAGGTGCAGGTTTGCTCCCTCCACATCACAATCACAGATCACCTTATCAGGCAATAGATGGGACAAAATCGAAGTCACCGTAGTCTTGCCCGCACCACCTTTTCCACTTAATACCACGATCTCCTTAGGTAGCATCCTTTTTGTTCTCCTCTATCCTATTCAACAAAACCTTAGCTAAGGATAAAAATTCATCCCGCCAGCGTTGGGAAAAAGAAACTATATCCTTTCTTCTGGCATAAGATTCCTGAAACTCTCTCATAAATGGAATAGACATAACTATATCTATCCCCTTATCAGCACAGAGCTTAGTTATACCACCTATAGATATA
>JAMOOT010000083.1 GCA_027065215.1 Candidatus Omnitrophota bacterium
TCTTCCCATTGGTTACTACAATCCTACTCATATCACTTTTAGACTCTTAATTCTCCCATTTTCCAACACTAATACTCTATCCGCAAATTTCTTCAAATCTTCAAAGTCATGAAAAATTCCAATTGCAGATACGCCTTTTTGTTTTAGTTTTAAAAGGCTACTCAAGACAATAGATCTGTTCTCTTTATCTAAACTGGCAGTAGGTTCATCAAGAAGTAAAAGATCCACTTTTTTTACAAGAGCACGGGCGATATTTACCCTCTGCTTCTCTCCTCCACTAAAAGTAGAGGGATAGGCATCAAACAGTTCCTCCGGGATCTGAAGTTGTAAAAGCATATCCTTGGCCATTGCTACAGCATCTTCTCTGCTTAAGCCTTGCTGAAGGAGAGGTTGACTCACCAATTCAAGGCAAGTCACCCTTGGGATAGCATAAAAAAATTGACTAACATAACCTATCGCACTAATCCTTAAATCAATAACTGTTTCATCAGCACAGCTACTTAAGTCTATCGGAGGATCATTCTTGGGGTAATAGACAATCTTCCCTTCGGTTGGCAAGTATGTACGATAGATGCACTTAATAAGGGTAGATTTCCCAGAACCACTCTTACCAGTAATAGCCAAAAATTCTCCCCTCTCAAGATTGAAAGAAACCCCCTGCAAGGAAGTTATAAGTTTACCTCCTAAAAGATGAATCCTGAATTCTTTCCTCAGATCCTTGACTTCAAGAATCATCTCTGCCATCGACTCTCCTTTGTTAGAGCACAGAATTAACCAATAATTGGGTGTAAGGATGTTGAGGATCTTCTAATATCTGATCTGTTAATCCCTGCTCAATAATTCTTCCTTCTTTCATTACCAAGATCCTCTCTGCCAACAATCTAATAACCTCCAAATCATGGGAAACAAGAACCATAGATATCCTGAATTCGCGTTGAATCCTTTTAATCAAATCCAACACCCGGGCTTGGACAGATAAATCCAACCCTGCTGTCGGCTCATCCAGAAAAAGAATATCAGGATTATTAGCCAATGCCTTTGCTATCTGAACCCTTCGCTGCATTCCACCACTTAGAGTGGAGGGCAAGACATCTACCCTATTCAATGGGAGTTCTACCTCCTCAAAGAGTTCCATTACCCGTTTTCTAATATCAGAAAATCGCCTCCACCCTGCCATAAGAAGTTTTTCGGCAACGTTTCCTCCTCCTGTAATCTCAAAATTTAAATCCAAAACTGCATTTTGATGGACCATTCCCATCATAAAATTTCTCAGTTTCCTTTTCTCTTGAGAACTGAGTTCAAATAGATTCCTGCTATCCCCACTTAGATAGGCCTGACCAAGCGTAGGGGAGACATCAAAATATAAACTACGAATAAGCGTAGTCTTCCCTGAACCACTTTCTCCCACAATACCCAGTATTTCTCCCTTATAAAGGGTAAACGAGATAGACCGCACAGCAATGGTTGAATTACAAGATAAACACCTATTAGTCTCAGATTCCAAACAATTAGGACACCCTGGCCCGTAAATCTTTGTTAAATTTTCAACCTTAAAGACCCAATCTCTCATTACCTCTCCTTGTTTATCAACGACTTAGGAGTATTGGGATTTTCCCTTCTTTTACTGCAGAAAGAAGTGTCTGAACAAGTAAATATCCGTCTATCCTGCTCTATGATCTCATTTAAGAAAGTATCTGTACTTCCACAAAGGGCACAAGACCTACCAGAAAAATCTTCGACCCTAAATCTATGATCTTCAAATTCCAAAGGCAAAACCTTAGTAAAAGGAGGCACTGCATATATCCTTTTTTCCCTTCCTGCCCCAAAAAGGAAAAGTGTTCGACTGTAATTTAATTTCGGAATATCATATCGAGGAATAGGGGAAGGATCCATGATATAGCGATCGTTGACAAGAACAGGATAACGGGCCCCTATAGTAATCTCCCCCCACCTTACTATGTTTTCGTAAAGATAGACCCAAATCTTGGCATAATCTGCCTCAGCATGCATTCTTCGCGTCTCAGTCTCCTGAGGTTCTACAAGTCGTAACGGCTCGGGATAAGGCACCTGAAAAACCAATATCTGCTCTTCTGTCAATTCCTCTTCTGGTATTCTATGCCTGGTCTGAATAATCGTGGCCTCTAAAGTATCTGTGGTCACAGCGACTCCAGTTGTCGCTTTAATAAACCTCCTGATATTTACTGCATTAACACTCTCATCAGATCCTTGGTCAATAACCTTTAAAACATCATCCTTCCCTATCAAGGAAAGTGTTATCTGCAATCCTCCTGTTCCCCATCCCCTTGCAATAGGGAGTTCTCTTGAACCAAAAGGGACCTGGTATCCGGGAATACTCACTGCCTTTAAGATCTTGCGACGAATCTCTTTCTTGGCATGTTCATCAATAAAGGCAAAATTATACTTTTCCATCACTTCGTCCTTTTTTTTCTCGAATCTTTCTTAATCTGTCCAAGTCCGACTGAAACGTGACATAATGCGGCAACTTCCAATGATTCGTAAATCCGCTGGACTCTATACTATCAATGTGGTAAAGAACAAACTCTTGATCTTCGGAAGGGTGTTTAGGCCTTTCCGATCTCAAGGTAATATCAAGCATCGCCATACAAATAGACTTTCTTTCATTATGTCCAAAAACTAATCCATACCCTAATACAAACTGGGGGAGTTCTTCATTTGTTTCAGTAGGTAT
>JAMOOT010000084.1 GCA_027065215.1 Candidatus Omnitrophota bacterium
TTACTACGACGATGCTTACCTTTGGGATGGGGGCAAGTTCGCAGGCATTGTTTGCCCGTGTAGGTGGTGGTATCTATACCAAAGCAGCCGATGTTGGAGCGGATCTGGTGGGTAAAGTAGAGGCTGGTATTCCAGAAGACGATCCGAGGAATCCAGCGGTTATTGCCGACAATGTTGGAGATAATGTCGGAGATGTAGCAGGGATGGGAGCAGATTTATATGAGTCCTATGTGGGGTCTATTGTGGCCACAATGGCCTTAGCTGCCACTGCTGGTCTGGGATTAGCCGGAGTTACTGTTCCAATGGTAATGGCGACATGCGGTGTCGTTGCCTCCATTGTTGGGACGTTTTTGGTGCGGACTAAGGAAGATGCCAGTCAGAACGCTTTGTTATGGGCTTTGCGACGGGGTATATTTACTTCGGCTGTCCTCATAGCGATATTTTCATACTTCCTTGTGAAACATACCTTAGGCGAAGGCTTTATGGGAGTTTACTGGGCAGTTATATCGGGATTAGTAGCAGGGGTATTGATTGGATTGTCCACTGAATTCTTCACCTCTGCTTCTTATAAACCGACTCGGGTTGTGGCTGAATCTGCTCTTACTGGACCGGCTACAGTTATTTTAAGTGGAATGGCCGTTGGGATGCTTTCGACTTTAGTCCCTGTTTTGGTAGTATGTGCGGCCATATTTATTGCCTTTAAGGTTACAGGGGGATTTGATAATGTGGGTATGGGCCTTTATGGAATAGGCATATCAGCAGTGGGAATGCTCTCTACTCTGGGAATCACTTTGGCTACTGATGCATATGGGCCAGTCGCTGACAATGCAGGAGGAAATGCCCAGATGGCTGGCTTAGCCCCAGAGGTTAGACGGCGCACTGATGCCTTGGATGCCTTGGGTAATACCACCGCAGCCACAGGTAAAGGTTTTGCCATAGGCTCGGCTGCCCTCACAGCGATGGCTCTGATTGCGGCTTACAAAGATGAGGTAGTCCTTCACGGTGGGATGTTAAACCTTTCCCTTATGGATCCAACGGTCCTTATTGGATTATTCATTGGTGCTATGATGCCATTTGCTTTCTCTTCTTTGACCCTCAGGGCAGTGAGCCGAGCAGCCCAGGGGATAGTGATGGAGGTAAGGCGCCAATTTAAGGAGATCACTGGATTGATGGAAGGGAAGGCCAAAGCAGATTATGCCAGATGCGTGGCAATCGCAACGGCTTTTGCCCAAAGAGAGATGATATTACCATCCCTCTTGGCAGTAATTACCCCTATTGCAGTGGGCTTGCTTCTGGGTGTGTCTTCCGAAGTAGGGCTTCTCTCTGGTGCCTTGGCCAGTGGATTTGTCTTGGCTGTCTTTATGGCTAATGCCGGTGGCTCTTGGGATAACGCTAAAAAATACATCGAAGAAGGGAACTTCGGCGGTAAAGGCTCTGATGCCCATAAAGCAGCGGTAGTGGGTGATACAGTAGGAGATCCATTTAAAGACACATCAGGCCCGTCAATAAATATACTAATAAAACTTATGTCTATGGTCTCTATCGTCTTTGCTTCATTTATAATACATCACACGCTTATAAAATAGTGCTTTAATGCAAGGAGAGGCAAAATAAGGCCTGGGGATTCCCAGGCCTTATTTTTTTGGGAACAAATTTTCAATTGCATTTGTCTAATAGACGGGTTGTGGATAAAGAAGTGATCTTGGGTTTTTTAAAAAAGGAGGTGAGAGATGAGAAGAGTTGGGCGAATCGTCTTGGCAATGTCTTTGGCCTTTATGTTCGTAGGAAGTGCAATGAGTTGGGATGGAGGTAAGAGAGTTAGAAAAGATAGGGTTGAACGGATTAGACAGTGGATGTCTCAACTCGGCCTGAATGAGGAACAAAAACAGAAAGTGCGTCAACTATTCTCTCAGCACAGGCAAAATCTTAAAAAATTAAGGGAAGAGACTCATAAACTTTGGCAAGAGTTACAATCCAAATTAAATGAAGGTAGCGATGAAAGGGAGTTGAATCCAATAATCACTGATATCGTTAAGGTTTATGCTAAAATAATAAGAGAAAAAGTTCATTATTCTGTTCAAATGCGTCAGGTTCTTACTCCTGAGCAGTTCAAACGTTGGCAGGAGATTCAAAAAAGACGACACAGTAGAGGAAAGGTAAAACCGGTTGCCGTAAAATAAAAGATGTGAGGGAAGAGAAATTGCGGACAATGGAAAAGAGTGCCTCTCCTGAGCAGACCTATAACTTGGCTAAAGAGTTAGTCAAGATGCTGCAGGAGAGGCGCTCTTTTATTATTGGAATAGAAGGGGATCTTGGTGCAGGAAAGACAGTCTTTGTCCGTGGAATAGTGGAGGCACTGGGTGGAGATCCGAACGAAGTAACCAGCCCTACATTTGTGATAATGCAGACCTACAATACAGAGAAAGGGATAGTGTATCATTTTGATTGGTACAGACTAAACTCGCCAGAAGAGTTAAGAGACTTTGGGTGGATGGATTTATTGTGTCAACGTGAATCTTTTCTGGTAATAGAATGGGCAGATAGGTTCAAGGAATACTTGCCAGAAGATACAGTTTGGGTTAATATAAAACACCAAAGTTTTGAAGAGAGAATAGTAGAGATTTCTTTCCCCGGTAGCTCAATTGGATAGAGCACTGGACTTCGGATCCAGGTGTTGGGAGTTCGAGTCTCCCCCGGGGAGTT
>JAMOOT010000085.1 GCA_027065215.1 Candidatus Omnitrophota bacterium
TAATTGTCAATTTGCTCGATTGATTGGTGAAGAAGAATTTTATAATGCTACCCAGTTTAATGGTGCTATGTTGGATAAATTGGTAAATTTTTCTTCTGTTTTCAGATCAGCGCTGGAGTTTGAAGGAGATGTGATAGAGAGGGATATAAGGTATAAAGATGTTATTTTGCATTTGATTGTGTTTAATATAGAACCACATAAATATGTCGGTGGTATAATCCAGGATGTAACAAATCCGTTTGTGAAAAGAGATGAGGTTATAAAGAGGACTCAATCTGTAATAGAAAAAAATCTCTCCACGGTCCAAAAAATTGCATTTCTATTAGGAGAAAGCGCTGCGGATATTGAATCTATTTTGGGTTCGATAATAGAATTATTTAAAGAAAGAGAAATAGAGGAAGAGGATATAGATGAATAATGATACTAACCTCTTCATTGAAGTTGCCTCTTCCCAGAAGATAAAATCAGGGGAAAGTATATCCGGAGATACATGTATAATTTCTTCCAATGATAGCAAAAATAGGATAACTCTAATCCTTTCTGATGGATTGGGTAGTGGGATAAAGGCAGCAGTTTTGTCTTCTTTAACAACTTCTATGGCCTTAAGATTATTCCAAAACTGCGGGGATTGTGTTAGTGTTACTGAGACTATTATGAAGACGTTGCCGGTTTGCAGTGTGAGGAAAATAAGCTATGCCACTTTTACGATGGTTGAGATCCAAGAAAAGAGGTTAGTTAGGGTTGTTGAATATGATAATCCACCAATAGTTGTGTTTAGGGGAGGAGACTTAATAGAGAAGGAGAAGCAATATTTTAAGTTTGAACACCCCATTTTAGGCGAGCAAAAGTTTTCATATATGGAATTTGAATTGCAGTTGGGGGATCGGTTGATTTGTTTCAGTGATGGTGTTACCCAATCTGGAATGGGTGAGAGGAAATATAATTTTGGATGGCAATGGGAAAATGCTGTTTTGTATATCTCTGAAGTAATATCTTCGGATCCTGATGTTTCGGCTCGGGACCTATCAGATAAAATAATATCTAAGGCCTGGGCAAATGATGTGTTTCAAGCCAAAGATGATATAACATGTGCCTGTGTGTATTGTAGGAAACCAAGAAAACTATTGGTAGTGACAGGACCTCCCTATGATGAACAAAAGGATAGTTATATAGCGTATGTACTTAAGAATTATCCTGGGAAAAAGATAATTTGTGGCGGAACAACTGCAAATATTATTGCTAGAGAACTGGGAAAAGAAATTAAGGTGGATATTAACGATAGATCTGATGATTTGCCTCCGATTGCATATATGGAGGGGGTGGATTTAGTAACTGAGGGAGTAATTACTTTGAGTAAATTATTTAGAAGATTAGAATCGCTGAATCAAGTATCTATGCAAGGTGTATTGAGGCCCTCGAATTTGATTGATAAAATGGCATTGTTATTTCTTCATAGTGATGTTATTTGTTTTTTGGTAGGGACACGGATCAATGAAATGCACCAAAATCCAGATTTGCCAGTTGAGTTAGATATAAGGCGTAATATAGTTAGGCGAATTAAAGAGATATTAGAACGCAGATTTTTAAAAGAGGTACAAATAGAATTTGTTTGAAATGTTAGATTAGGAGGGAGAATTATGAAGAAGAAAATTACAGTTCAAATTTGTACTGGGACAAATTGCTATGTGTTTGGGGGAGCAAACTTATTAGATTTAGAAAAAAATCTACCTTCAGAGGTCAAAGAGAAAGTTGAAGTAAAAGGGGCTACGTGTCTTGGCTTTTGCAAGGATAAAAAGTATGGGAAGGCTCCATTTGTTTTGGTGGAGGATGAACTGGTTTCAGAAGCAGATGTGCATAAGGTTATAAAAAAGGTAATGCAGTATGTGGATAAAGTAGTGGATTGATCTTAAACCCAAGTTTATGGTAATCGGAGGTTGAGATGGTAGATAATAATGCGATTAGAATAAAGAGGGAACTAATTACTAAGATCTCTCAACTTGCGTTTGAAGGAAGATTAGTTGAGGAAATAGATAAAGTCCCTATTGAGAAATTTCCAAAGGGTGGCATATCTACCCGTTGTTGTGTGTATAAGTCAAGGGCGATCACTAAATATAGGATAATGGCTTTGCTTGGATTCAGAGTGGAAGATGAGGAAGATGAATTAAAAGCACTTTCCGAATATGCCAAAGAAGGTTTAGATAGACAAAATGTTAGCCCTCATGTTTTGACTGTGATAGATGAGGCGTGTAGTGCTTGTGTTAGAGTAAATTATTTTGTAACAAATGCTTGTAAAGGGTGTTTAGCCAGGCCATGTGTTATTAATTGTCCTAAAGGTGCAATAGAGATAAGAGACGGACAGGCTCATATTAATCCTGATAAGTGTGTAAATTGTGGCCTGTGTATGAAGGTCTGTCCCTATCATGCGATAATATATGTCCCTGTACCTTGTGAAGATATTTGCCCAGTTGGAGCAATATCAAAGGATGAAACTGGTAAAGAACATATTGATTATGAAAAGTGTATTTATTGTGGGAAGTGTATGGTAGTGTGTCCATTTAGTGCTATTGTTGAGTGTTCCCAACTTATAGATGTTATTAAACACCTCAAGTCAGATCGTAAGGTTATAGCCTTGTTTGCGCCTGCTTTGGTGGGACAGTTTCAATCTCCAATGGAGAAAATAGCAGGGGCAATCATAGAACTTGGTTTTGATGATGTCTATGAAGTCGCCCTTGGCGCGGAAGTAACTGCCCATAACGAGGCTATTGAATTTAAAGAAAAGATTTTAGAGGGAGAAAACAGGTTTATGACGTCTTCTTGTTGCCCTGCTTATGTGGAGATGGTGAAGAAACATATCCCCGAGTTGAAATCTTTTGTTTCAACAACACGTTCACCAATGCATTATACTGCTCAGATGTTGAGGGAAAACTTCCCGAATGCAATTTTGGTATTTATTAGCCCTTGTGTCGCTAAAAGGAATGAGGCGTTAAATGATGAATATGTTGATTATGTAGTTTCTTTTGAAGAACTTGGGTGTATGTTTATTGCAAAAGGAATCGACGTGGATAGTGCCGAGGAGTATGTACCCAAACAGAGAGCGTATAAGAGTGGTCGAGGATTCCCTGTCATAGGGGGAGTGTCAGAGGCTTTGAAGTATTATTTGTCTGATGACGACAAACAAAAACTCAGCCCTATGACTATTGATGGGATTAATAAAAAGTCCATAAATTTATTGAAAAGTATGGTAAATAGGCCACTACCAAATGTGAATTTTGTTGAAGCAATGGCCTGTGAGGGAGGATGTGTGGGTGGCCCTACAGTAATAAGTCTGCCTAAGATAGCCTCTTCTAAGATTAAAAGGTGGATAGAAAGCAATAATAAATAAGATAGATTTTATCGTTATAGAACATAGCGTGGACACTGTTCTATTGGTCATCCCTATAGTGTTGTCCAATCTTTGTTGGCAGTAGTGAGAAACATGGGAGAAACACCCTAATCTGTTGGAACGGTGGCTATGCTAATCTCTTTTCCTTTTTTTATCCCTTGACAAACTGGGAGGGTAGGGCAGGATAATATCTACATACAGTTATTAGATTATTTAGGTGAGCAGAATATGTTAAAGACAACACCAACACAAGTATCTCAAATAAAAATATCAATGGGAGAAAAGAAATTGAAGATTCTTTTTATACCAGAAGTAGTAACTGATGCTCATCTTTATCGAACGTTAACCCTGGCTCAGAGTATAAAAACTAAGTATAATGTCATCTTTGCTGCTTCAGAATATGTTAGAGAAATTATAGAAAAAGAAAGTATTCCCTTTTTCTCTATCCCAACTATGAAACGCGAAGAATTTCTTTTTAGATTAGATAAAGGGAAACCTATATATACTATGGATATATTGAAGAATTATGTTACTTCCGAATTGCTTTTATTTGATAACGTTTCTCCAGATATTGTAATAGGAGATTTCAGACTATCGTTAAGTATTTCATGTGAACACTGGGGAGTACCATATGTGAATATTGTAAATGCTCATTGGTCACCGTTCTATAAACAAATATTTTCTCTACCTGATACTATAGATATAAAGAAAGTATTAGGGGATAGAATAAGTACCTCTTTATTTTTGCTGCTTAAACCCATAATATTTAGAACACAGGTAAAGGCCATAAACGAATTAAGAAAGCAATTTGGCCTGTCAGGTATAGGAGAATTAAGGGAGGTATATACTTATGGCACATACACTCTGTATCCAGATGTGCCATCTTTGTTCCCGACGCGACAGTTACCCAAAAATCATATGTTTATAGGACCTATAATGTACCAGTCACCAACTCCCATGCCTGAATGGTGGGAAAAATGTATAAGCGCAAAAAAAACTTTGATATATATATCCTTAGGCTCAAGTGGAGATCCAAGCCTTTATCATTCTATTCTCACTACAATAAAAAATTTACCAGTAATAGGTATTGTATCTACATCTAATAAATATCAGCCAGAACCTGATATAAAAGAGGCGGAAAACATATTCATAGCAAATTACTTACCTGCTATGGATATTATTAAAGAGTCCTCTCTTGTAATCTGTAATGGGGGCTCGGGTACTGTGTATCAGGCGCTATCATGTGGAGTACCTGTAATAGGATTACCGAGAAATATGGATCAATATCTTATAATGAACCAATTAGAAAAGTCAAATTACGGGAAGTTAATCAGAAAGGGAGATTGTTACAAGAAGAATCTAAGGGAAACCATCATAACACTACTTGAAGACAAAAAGATAAAAGAAAATGTTTATAGAATATCTAAGGAAATTAAAAGGTATGATGCTATAAAAAATTTCGGTATATTTTTAAAGTCCTTAGAGCATACTATTTCATCCGACAGACAAGAGATTAAGGATCAAGACCTCCTGACTCTTAATAAGGATGAGGGAGAATATGTTGTCTAAAATATTAAAAATAAGAATATTTGACATAGAAGTGACTAATCATTGTAATCTAAAATGTAAATTTTGCCCAAGAGATAATATCGTATTAAAAGGATTTATGAGTTTGGAGACTTTCAGTAGTTTCCTGCGGAATACTAAATTAAAATCTACAGATTCATTATCATTTGTAGGGCTCGGAGAACCTCTATTGCATCCAGATTTACCGAGATTTGTAAAGATGGCAAAAGAAATGTATCCACATGTAACCGTATGGATTACTACTAACGGTACGCTTCTTGATGTTGAGTTGTTACATAAGTTAATAAATGCTGGGACAGATGTGATCGATATAAGTTTCAATGGCATTAATAAAGAGGAATATGAAAATACAATGCGAGGGGCTATATTTGAAGATGTGATAAAAAATATAGAGACCGCTGTTTGTGAAACCAGAGGTACCAGAACAAAGGTACAGGTAAATTCCGTTATTACAGAAGAAAATAAAGGTAATATAGACAAAATAAAAAATTTTTTTAGGGAGAAAGGAGTGGAGCGTTTTCAAATTCGTATGTTGCATAACAGAGGTGGTTCCATAACATCTAACTCTAAACGACTTAAAGATTATAATACTTGTTGGATATTCAAAATCATAACCTTCATATGTTGGAATGGAGATGTAGTATATTGTTCCAATGATACAAACCGCACCAGAATAATTGGGAATATAAAAACAGATACATTTAAAGAGATAGAAAAGAAGAAAGCAATTATCATTAGAAATAATCTTTGGTTAGAAAATTGTCATGTATGTACAGATATATGGAGAGAAAAATTACCTCATTATCTTGATAAAAAAATAGTGGAAGAATGTGCTTACAGGTTTATTCGTGTTGTGACAGAGATCAAAACCCCTATTAAAAAGTTGATGAAAATTCGATCCAATGACCAATAACTAAACAAATATATCTAACATGAATAAAGGCAAATATTTTTGTCCTATTTGTAATTCTTGTAAAGAAAACATAGAGGATATCTGTATAGGAAAGGCTAAAGGGAATACTGCCAGATTTAGAAACAAGGAATTCTATGTATGGAAATGTCCAGAGTGTGGAACCATAATATCTATGGATAGAGTAGACTTTAAGGATATATATAAAGACTATATCCTAAATAAGAGAACTATGGACTTTTTTGGGAAAATAACCCTGAATAATTTACTTAAAAGATTGAAAAAATGCGGATTAGAGAAAGAACACCTTATTCTGGATTATGGCTGTGGAAGTGGGTTATTTGTAGATCTCTTAAAACAATCCGGTTATAAATTTGCCTTTGGATTTGATCCATATGTCAAGGAATTTTCACAAAGACCCAATAGAAAGTTTGATTTTATCATATTAAATGATGTGATAGAACATGTAGATGATCCCAGAGATCTTGTGAAAGATTGTATAACATTATTGAAACCCAAAGGGAGAATATACATAGGTACGGCAGATTCTGATGGAATTGATATGAAGTCTCTGGATTCGCATAGGACACAATTACATCTCCCATATCATAGGGTTATTATAAACAAGAATATATTATTACAGTTGGGGGAAGAATTTAATCTGAAGGTTATCAAAGTATATATCAGATCTTATATGGATACTTTGGTCCCATTTGTAAATTACAGATTTTTGGATGAATTTAATAAATCACTTGGATACAATATGGAAGATGCATTTAACCCAGCATCGACCAAAATACTTCTAAGAAAACCACATTTACTTTTTTTTGCTTTTTTGGGGTTCTTCTTCCCATCGGCTTATGAGCCAGCAGTAATATTTCAAAAAGAGTAAAACCGAAAAGAGTGAAATCGTAAGAGGTTGAACATGTTATATTATTGTCAATATGCAGCGATTTCTTATATGTAAGTTTTGCTTAAAACATCTCTGAAAGATAGTTGAGGAATGTGGCGATAACCTATATAATGAAAAAGAAGAATTTTTCGTTATGCTTCACTTGGCTCTTGGGGATATTATACCAAATCCCAGGTATTACCGTTGTATTTGCGGTTTAAAAGTTATAAGATCTTCCTTGACGGTATTGACAATAGTAATTGATTGATGGTATCTTCATTGTTAGTTTTGGGCGATTAGCTCAGTTGGTTAGAGCGTCCGCCTCACATGCGGAAGGTCAGAGGTTCGAATCCTCTATCGCCCAGGTAATTGTTGTTTGTGAATAGAACGGGATGAAATGCTTAAGGAAATAGAACAACTACTGCCGCTACAAGAGATAGACCAGGAGATATACTCTCTTCGCTCGAGGCTAAATGAGTTTCCCCCTCAAATAGAGGCACTTGTGCAAGAGATAGAATCTATTCAAAGGCAAGTAAAAGATCGGCTAAATGCCCTTGAGAAAAATAAGATTCAACACAAAGAGTTGGAGTTAGAATTAGGTAAGAAGGAATCTGATCTTAAAAAACATCAAGCCCAACTTTTTCAGGTAAAGACAAATAAGGAATATTCTGCACTTCAAGAAGAAATAGCAAAACTAAAAGAAGAGATATCTTCTTTGGAGGATAAGATATTGGATCTTTTGGATAAAATGGAAACAGAAGAATCTGAAGTAAAGAATTTTTCTCTGCAATCCGAGAAAAAAATCGGTCATATAAAAGAAAAAATCGATTCTTTAAAACAAGAAAAAAATAGAATGGAAGCAAGAATCGAAGAACTTTCCGAAAAACGCAAAGAATTAGCCAGCGCAGTAGACCCAAAGTTGTTAGAACACTATGAGCGTATACTTGAACATCGAGGGGGGATCGCCATATCTCCAGTGGGTAAAGATGGGGTTTGTGGCGGATGTTATCGTTCCCTTCCACCTCAAGTATTGAACGAGTTAATGTTGGGTTCTAAGTTGATACATTGTGAAACGTGTGGATGCATCCTTTACTATCGTGAGGAATAAAATAGAGGTCTTTACAGATGGAGCTTCTTCTGGCAATCCTGGGCCTGCTGGGTGTGGAGTGGTTATAAAAGAAGGACAAATAACCCGTGAAATTAGTTGTTTTATTGGTCAGGCTACCAATAATGTGGCAGAGTACATAGCACTTATTATTGCCCTTGAAGAAATTAAGGATAAACGGGATTGTGATATAATAATTTTGAGTGATAGTGAGCTTATAGTCCGTCAGATGAATGGCCAGTATAAGGTAAAGAATGAATTGTTACTGTCTCTCTATCATAGGGCTAAACAACTTTGGCGGAGTAATTATTCATTGGTTCATATCCCAAGAGAAAAAAATATACTTGCTGACTCATTGGCCCGTAGGGCTGTCAAATTGGCCCATTTGGTAGGACAAGGCGGTCGCCTGTTCTAAGAGACAGGAGGAAAGTCCGAGCTGCAGAGGGCAGGGTAGTGGGTAACACCCACCGCTTGTCTCCCTTGGGGACAGGTAGGATAAGAGCCTGATTTAGGTCCTATTCCTGATCAGGTAATCTCTACCCGCAGCAAGGCCAAGTAGGAGGGATGCCTGGCCCGGGCGTATCTCCCTCGGGTTGGCCGCTATAGCATGGGAGTAATCCCATGCTAAGATGGATGACCGCCTAAACAGGACTCGGCTTATTGTCCTACCAGATGGGTTGGTTTTATGTTATAATAATCACCAAATGAGGGGAGGGTATCTTTAGGTGGCCAAGGCGTTCCGTTTTTTTACCGCTCAGATTTGCTGTGCAGAAGTAGGTGTCTTGGAATGTCTTTATGAACCGAATTCGTCGGATTTTAGGGTAATACGGTCTTTTTCTCTTCCTTTAGAAGAAGTGTATCTATGGAAGCCTAAGATTCCATTGTATATTACTTCTCCGAGTAATCTTTTTTTCTTGAAGCATGTGAAACTCCTTTGTCCTCCAGGAGTGGAGTGTGATCTTGCAGTTAAGTTTGAATTTGATAAAAATGTGCCATTCCCTAATCACTTGGTTTATTGGTCCTATGATTTGTTGGAGACATCTGTGGATGGGATAGAATTTCCAGCAGTCATTTTAGGTGGACGTATGGATGTTATAGATAAGTGGTTGGAGAGATTATCCCCTCCTCTTTCCAACGCCCAAGGGATATCCGCAAATATATTTTCCTTTTATAATTTGTTTCGTTATTGGGAAACAATGAAAGAGATTAGAGAAAAAGATAAAGTTATTTTGGGGATATTATGCGATGTAAATTACACGGATGTGGTTATCTTGGGTGAAGACCCAAGTAAGGATTGGTTGCGGACATTTCCTCGTCCTTATGGAAATATTAGTTTGATATGGGATATAAAAGAGACGTTAGAGGCATATTTTGCTAAGATGTGCCCAGCAGTGGGTACGGTGCCCTTAACAAAAGAGATATCTTCCGTTTATATGATAAAGGCTAAAGATTTGGGAGAGGAAAAAGAGTGGGAGAGGGTTTTTGGCGAGCAGATAGGGGTTGATTTGCAGGAGTTTCCAGTGCCGGATATATTGGCTGATTATCTGCCGACCGAGAAGGCATATAAGTTTTTACTTGCCTTTGGACTGGCTATAATGTTGGCAAAGGATAAGTTTGTGGTACCAGGGATAATGTTAGATGTAGGGCGTTCTAAACAGATGAATACGATTTCTCTCATTCACGTGTTATTGCAAATGGGATTGCTTGCTGGTATGGTTGGATGGGGTGGGTATTTCTATTTTAAAGGATTGACACCTTTAATTCAGCATAGAGCGGAGTTAGTGCGACTGAGTCAAGAGTATAATGCCCTTTCGCAAAAAATAAGTCGCTGGAAAAAACGAAAAGAGAGGCTTTTATCAAAAGAGAAAGAACTGAGTTCATCTATAAAGTTGCAATATTCTTGGCCAGAGATTATAACTGCTTTATCTAAGAGTTTGGGAACATCAGATGGGATACGAGTTAATGGTTTATCAGGGAGTCTAAATCAAGGCAAAAAAGATTTTATATCATTTTCTGTTCGACTTAGTGCTGACGATTATGATTCTCTTAATAGATTCTTGTCCAATATCAGGGCGTTGGGATGGTTCAATAGGATATCTCCTGTGTCATCTAATTATGACGAAGGAAAAGGCAAGGTTGAGATGCTTTTGGTGGTAGAAAAATGGCCGGAAGAGCAGTAGAGAGATATTTTTGGATATTGGAGGCGTTGTTGTTAGTAGCCTCTTTGGGAATCGGGGCAGAGGTCGTTTGGCAGAACTCTCTCCGAAAACAGTGTGCAAGTGATATCTTGTTGATAACCCAACAGGCACAAGAATATTGGCAATGTACTCCTAAGGAATTAGAGGAAAAATATAAAAGAACAGTTGAGAAACTTGAGGAAAGAGTTTCTTCTTTAAATAAGAAGTTGTTCTGGATGGATGAAGTTAATAAAAATGGGGAAGGAGCTGGGATTGAATTTATGCGTCGCGTCAAGCAGGTAGAATCCAGACTTAAAAATACCTTTCCTCAAGCGAAATTTCCTAATAATCTTGGATTTCCCACTCAAATGCCTTCTGTTGAGAAAATTCCTTATTATAATTATTATTTAAATCTTCTTGAAAGAATCCTTCCGATAGTGTTGGCTAAAGGTAGCGAATTAAAAGAGATAATTCCAGTAGTGGATCTGGTGGAAGGGGATTGTTCCCTTTTTCTTGAGTTTAACTCGGATCTGGCTGTTTTATTGGATTTGTTCAGGGAACTAAATTCGGCCCCAATTATTAATTTAAATAAATTAGAAATTCGTCCAGAGGATGATGAACGTGAGATATTGTCTATCAAAGTGGGTTTTTCCCCATTTGTAAAGAGTAACTTTTTACAAGTTAATGCTAAGAATTTAGTTGAGAAGGGAACAGATGGTAATTGAACGTGGGGTAATAAACGCTGTTGTAGGATTAACCATTGCTGTTGTTATATCAGTAATAGGTGCGGCGTACTATTCTATCAATCTATCGTTGCCAGATTTGAATCTGACCTGTCATTTTCCTAAATTGATAGGTAGTGAGGTCGAAATGGATCCAGAATTATATAGGCTTCCCAAAAGAAATCCTTTCTTTTATCCTCGGCCAGATATCTCTGTAGCATTGAATGTTGCCTCAAATAAAACAGAGGTTACTAAACAAAATCCCAAGGCAGATATAATATACAAGGGAATGGTAGTCTGGGGGGAAGATAAGATAGCGATAGTCTTTTTGCCAAAGGAGAAAAAAACGCAATTTGTAAAGTTGGGGGACTTCATAGAAGGATATAAGATCCTTGACATTACAGAAGATACGGTTGTATTATCTAAGCAGGAGGGACTATCTATAATAACACTGAAATTGGGGGGTTTGAGTGAGAAGTGTGAAAAGTAAAGTTAGGTCTTCTCTTATTGTTTTGGCGTTATTGTCTTTTTCTCTTTCGCCCTCACTAATCAGTTACGTTGGAGAAAATTCAAAGGGTTTGGCTATCTCTCAAGAGTCTCAGTTTATCCGTCAAGGGAAGGAGTATTATTCTAAAGGGGATCTTCTTAAGGCCAAGGCTATGTTTGAATTGGCCCTCAAAGAAAACCCCAATAATAAGCTGGCTAAGGCATATCTTTTAAAGATAGATTCATCTTTGGCCAGTAACGCCATGAGGACAACTCCCCCTGAGATAGAGGAGATGTATTCTCAGGGGAAACATGCATTTATAGAAGGAAATTATCAGCAGGCTGTAGAATTGTTTAGTAAAATTTTGAAATATGTTCCAAATCATCAATATGCGAAGATGTATTTAGAACGAGCACAGGCGCATCTTACACGAACTTCATCAGACGAATCAGATCTCAGTGATTATTTTGAGAACAAAGATGTGAGTTCCAGTGATATTTCCGATCCGTCTATATTAAAAACTAAGTTGAAGGTTGCCTTGATTTCTTTGCAAGAACAACTACTAGGGTATTTTCAGAGCCTTTCTGAACTCAAACAGCAACAGGATACCTTAATAAAGAAATATTTGGAAGAGAAAGAGAAGAGAGTTAAGGAGTTAGAAAATCGGGTAAAAGAACAAAGTGATTTGTTGGACCGCCTCTCTTCTGAAAGGCTGAAGTTGCAAACAGAAATAGCGAGGATAGATGAAGAGATATTATTCTTGGAAAGAAGATTATCCAGTGAGTTTTATAAGAGAACCGGCAATGAACTTTCATGGGAAGATATAAATCAACTTGATGAAATAGAGTCAAATTTAACGGCGAAAGAAAGGATGTTGCGGGAGCGACTAAAGCAGGAGTTGGAATTAAGACGCCAATTGGAGAGGGAACTAAGACGGATAGAAGATAAAATCAGAGGACAGGGGCAGGAACAAGTTCAGTTAAGTCGGGAAGTGGCAGCAGTAAAGAGCCTTGAATCTCTATCTGAGAAACAGGAAAAAGAACCAGAGAAATCAAAAAAGACAATTTCGCGAAAACAATTACGCCAACTTTATGCAGAAGGCAAAAGGGCCTATAGCCGAAAAGATTATTCCACTGCTATAGAGAAATTATCCAAAGTAATAGAACTTGCTCCTACTGATAGGCTTTCTCGGGCAGCGAAGAAATTATTAGAGAAGGCAAAGGCTAAACGCCAGGAGATGGAATTGGCTCAAAAGGTCTTGGTAGAAGAGACAAAAAAGAGATTGGATTTGTTTGCTAAGGCTCAAGATGCCTATTTCAATGGGGACTTTACAAAGGCAATTGCTTTATGTGAAAAGATCCTTGCTATTGACCCGAATTATGGGCCTGCAAGAGAACTTAAAAAACTTTCCTTACTGAGCAAGGAAGAGGAATCTATAAATAAAGTTTCTGAGGAACCAGAAAATGAGAAATCAATAGAGAAGGTATGGGCCTCCGCCGAGGTTAGTGTTCCGGATTACCAAGATAAGGTAAAAGAAAAATTGTCTGCTATAAAGGAAGAATCTAAACGAAGGCGTCAAGAATATATATCTCGACGTCTTTCTGAAATTAAAAAACTTATAGAGGCGGGAGATTTGGATAAAGCAGAGGAATTATTGGTAAGATTGGTCAAACTTTATCCAGATGAAAGAACCCCAGTGAGGTTATTGGATCAGGTTAGGACTGCGAAAAAAGAATGGGCCTTTGCTAAAGGTTTAGATGAAATAAATAATCTAATTGAAAAAAAAGAATATGTATTAGCAGATGAGAAACTCAATGCCCTGATACGTAAATATCCCAATAAGAGGGATGAATTATTCGCTTTAAAGAAAGAATTGCAGGGTTTATTTGTTCAGCCTTACATAGAGAAGATAGAGTCTCTTTTGGCAAAAGGGGATATAGATTCTGTTAGGTCTGCGCTTAAATTGGCCTCCAAGGGTGTATCGAGATTTCCGAATGTGTCCAGGTTGAAGGAATTAAAGAGGGAGGCAAGTACTCAGTTAGATGAATTGGAGGAGAAGGAGAGGAGGATAAGAGAGGCTCGGGAGAGGACGTTGGATGGGTTGCGTAGGGAGATAATATCTAAGGGGAGGGCATTTAGTCCTGATGATAGGATTCTTAAGGTTGTAGATGCAGAGCAGGAGAAGTATCGGAAAGATTTTTACGAGACTACGTTAGAGGAGGTAAGGCAGCATTTAGAGATGGGCGAGGTGGAGAAGGCGAAGGATTTGTTGGCGTTGTTGGAGAATGCTCCCGATAGATATCAAGAGGCTGGTAAGAGATTGGCGAGAGAGATTAGGGAGAGAGAACTTGAGAGGGAGTTTGAGAAGCATATAGAATTAGCCGAGGATGCGTTGAAGGTATACGATTTTTCAGGTGCAAGATCAGAGGTAGAAAAGGCAAGGAATGTGTATCCTAAATTGGGACGGAGAAAGCAAGAAATATTGGATTCAATGACAGAAAAGATCAATAGTGTAGAGAGGGATCAAAGATTTGCCAAAGATTTAGATGAGATAAATAGATTGATTAAAGAGGAGAAATATGTATTGGCAGATGAGAGAATTAATTCGTTACTTCGTAAGTATCCTGAGAAAAAGGAAGAACTATCTGGGTTGCAAAAGAAGGTGTTGGAGTTATTATCTCAGCCTTACATAGAGAAGATAGAGTCTCTTTTGGCAAAAGGGGATATAGATTCTGTTAGGTCTGCGCTTAAATTGGCCTCCAAGGGTGTATCGAGATTTCCGAATGTGTCCAGGTTGAAGGAATTA
>JAMOOT010000086.1 GCA_027065215.1 Candidatus Omnitrophota bacterium
CTTTTTTTTCCCACTCGAGGCTAAATACAAAGCTATCTTTATTGGAATTAATCCCTGTCCAGAGAGATAAGCCACTACCTCATCTTCAGTTTCTGCTTTATATACACCGGTAACTCTTTTCCCCTCTTCCGTACTAGCCACATACGAATATAACGGCATAAAATCTCCTCTTATAAGGTAGAAGATATCGCTTCCTCTACTGAGGTCAAACCTTCCGCTACTCGTTTCATTGCCGCTTTCCACAAAGTAGTCATACCATGTTGAACCGCCAATTGCTTTATCTCCTCAGAATCCGCTCGCTGTCCGATTAATCTCCTGATCTCATCATCTATAACCAAGACCTCATGTATTGCAACCCTCCCCTTATACCCACTATAGTTACACTCTTCACATCCCTTAGAACGATAAGCTAATTCTATCCCCTCGTCTAATAAAATCTCATCCAACCTACCCCTACCAGGTTTCGGTTCATAAGGTTCTTTGCACTTGGGGCAAAGAACCTTCACCAATCTCTGGGCCACTACTACTAACAACGATGGCATTAACAAAAACGGTTCAATCCCCATATCTATCAATCGGGTTACAGCTGAAGGCGCATCGTTGGTGTGTAATGTGGATAAAACTAAATGTCCTGTAAGGGCTGCGCGGATACATATCTCTGCCGTCTCCAAATCCCTGACCTCCCCAACCATAATAATATCCGGATCCTGACGTAAAAATGAACGGAGAACCCTGGCAAAAGTAAGCCCAATCGAAGGCCTTATACTCACCTGGTTTATTCCGTCTAACTGGTACTCTACTGGATCCTCTACAGTCATAATATTTTTATGGACACTGTTGATCTCGTTAAGAGCGGCGTACAGAGTTGTCGTCTTACCACTCCCCGTAGGGCCTGTTAAAAAAACCAACCCATATGGACTATGTATAGCCTTCCTAAAGGCTTCCAAATCAGCAGAATTGAACCCTAACTTGCCTAACTCCAGCGGAATTCTTGTCTTATCTAATATTCGTAACACCACCTTTTCCCCCCATATCGTGGGGATGGTAGATACGCGCAAATCCACAATCCGATCGTCTATCTTCACACTCATTGCTCCATCTTGAGGCAATCTTTTCTCTGCTATATCTAGATGCGACATAATCTTTATCCGAGATACTATCGGCATATGTAAACGCTTGGGTGGAGCTGGAATCTCGTGTAACAGGCCATCTATTCGATAACGGAGAACCAATTTTTCTCTTTGCGGTTCGATATGGATATCGCTGGCGTTCTGTTTTATTGCTTGCTTAATAAGCAAATCTACCAAGTGCACCACTGGTGCATCCTCTGCCTGAATTTCGAGGGAATCAATGGATCTGGAGGTTTGAAGTTCATCAAAGGATTCCGACTCCACCTCTTCTTCAACTGTATCTATTGCTGATTTAAATACATCTGACTCTTTATAAAAGGCATCTATGGCTTTTTTTATATCCGAAGGGGTAGCAACTACTCTCTGCACATCACACCCTGTCATCTTTGAGATATGCTCAAGCGCCCATACATCAAGTGGATCAGCCATTGCACACGTAAGAATATCCCCTTTCTTATTTATTGGGAAAATTAAATAATGGACTGCCACATCATAAGGGATCAATTTCTCCAGCTCCTGGCCCTTTTCCATCCGAAGCATTCCAGAAGCCCAGGAAAAATAAGGGATAGACAACTTTTTAGAAAGGGCAATGGCCACTGCCTCCTCACTTACATATCCAAGATCAATCAATATCTGGCCTAATGGCCGTGGATCCTGCTTTTGGATATCTAATGCTTCCTCCAGCTGTTCTGGAGTTATAAGGTTTTCTTGTAAAAGGATATCTCCCATTCTCATTGAATATCATCTATATCTAAATTTCTCTAACTCTGATTTCATCTGAGCAAGAATTTCTAATTCAGATTTCATTTTTTCTAAACGGTTTTTATTCCGCTCATATCCCTTACTCCTATCCCTTGAATTTACTAACAAATTTGAAGGATCCCATATCTTAGGAGTAATAAAAATTAACAATTCTCGATTTAACTTTTCGTTATTTTGGCTGCCAAAGATATACTTCAACCACTTCCCCAAAAGAGGAAGACGAGTCTCTGTATCGTTTATTACGCGTTTTATAAGCCCTCCCAAGACTATGGTTGTTCCATCCGGTACTCTCACTACTGTCTTTATCCCCCTTTCCTCTGGATCACGGTATTCATACATGCCCTTCACCTTCGATGGTTTCGTCTCTATCAACTTTGGGACAACAACCACTGTTATCTCCTTAGTAGACATATTAACCAAAGGGGTTACCTCTAAAAGTATACCCGTTTTATACCGTTCAACCTCTTCACTCACCGGCACCCGATTCTCATCAAAGACAGTATTCACCGCTATAGCTTCATCTGTAGAGATACTAATCTTCGCCGTCTCGCCGTTAAGGGTAAAGATTCTTGGACGAGCCAAATACCTAACATCGCCAAACTGGCGCAAAAAATTAAGGGCCCATCCCTCACCACCAACGTTTACAGTAGAAAGTGTCCCTGTTCGTGCAGCATCCCCCCAAAAGGCAAGATTCCTTCCCAAAAAAGGGAACTTCGTAGTCCTAGACCAATTTGAAAGAGTAATCAAAGGATTACTCCAATCTATCCCCAATTTATCAACTACCGTTTCACTTA
>JAMOOT010000087.1 GCA_027065215.1 Candidatus Omnitrophota bacterium
TAAAACCGTTCAAATATCCTATCCAAATGCTCCCTTGGAATTCCAACACCCGTGTCCTTTACCTTAACCACTACCTCTCTATCTAAACGAGACAATGAAATAACTATCTTACCCTCCTCAGTATACTTAATCGCATTGTCTATCAGATTCACGAATACCTGTTCCAACTTAAACCTATCCCCCCTCACAATCGCCTTGCCATCGCAAAGCACCTCCAATCTCAATCCCTTTTCCTTTGCCCTCTGGCGGAACATCTTTAATACTCCATTGGCTATATCCTTCAAATCTACTTCCTCTATCTGGTTTAATCCCTTTTCCTCTAATTCAGACAGGGAAAGGAGATCATTAACAATATTTATAAGCCGATCCGTATGCCTTTGTATCACTTCCAGATACTCGCTGGTCTGTCCACATACCTCTTCCCTCATTGTCTCAACATATCCCTTTATGGCAGTCAAAGGGGTCCTGAGTTCATGGGAGACATTCACAACAAAATCCCTCTTTATCTTCTCAAGTCTCCTAAACTCAGTGATATCGTGCAAAACAATTATCATCCCCTCATTAGAAGGCAAGAGAACAAAACTACACAGAAACACCCGTCCTCCCCATTCTATCTCCTGAGAAGAAAGCCTACCTTTCTTCTTGGCCTCTTCTATCAACCTTCCTATATGGGGAGCCCTCAAGACCTCCCACCAAAACCTTCCCTGTGGATCTATTTGCGACAACTTCCTAAAACTTTCATTAAAAAGAGTTATCTTCCCTTCTTTATCTATCACCAGAAGCGCTTCCTCAAGAGAAGAGATAATGCTATTCACCTCTTCTTGTTTTAGTTTTAGATCCTCAAAAAGATCTTCTAATCTCTCGGCCATCTCATTAAAAGTTCTGGCCAACTGGCCTATCTCATCATCCCTATCAAGATCTACCCTTGCCGAGAAGTCCCCCACAGATAGCCTTTTAGAAGAGATTGCCAATTTTCTTAAAGGATAAGACAAATTCCTTGTAAGGAAATAAGTTACTAATAAAGAAAGTAAAGTCATAAAAAGGACTATACCCAGTATCTTGATTTTTAATTCGCTAAGCAATTCATCTATATCCCTGATAAACAAACTCACCCTCAAAACCCCTAAGGTCCTCTGTCCTGACATAACAGGCACTGCCACATAAAGCATCTTCTCGCCCATAGTAGTACTGAACCGTAACGATCTCCCTATCCCTTTCTCTATGGCTTGCCTAATCTCAGGACGATTCTTGTGATTCTCCATCTGACGGGGCTCCCTTTCTGAATCCGCCAAAACCCGGCCATCCGGAGCAATAATCGTAATCCTTGTACCTATCTCTTTGCCAAATCTCTTCACTAAAGAATCCAACCTCTGAAAATCCCCTTTCTCCACAATAGGCAAGAGATCAACAGAAAGCACACGACCTAAGCGTTCCAGATGAAGAGACAAGGTATCCACATAATGTCGTCGTATAGTTTGATAGGAAAGGGAAAATATCAAAAGAAAAAGCAAGACCACCGTCAGACAGAACCCAGAAAAGATCTTGAAAAATATAGACTGCCTCATTCTTCTACCTTATATCCTACACCCCTCACATTCTTGATGAGATGTTTAGCCTTCCCCAATTTCTCCCTCAAATGCCTGATATGCACATCCACAGTCCTGTCCAAGACTATCTTTTCCTTTCCCCACAAACCATCCAAGATCTGATCCCTTGTGAATACCCATCCCTTTTTACTGGCAAGAATTTTCAATATATTAAATTCCGTCGGCGTCAAGTCCACCCTCTCGCCATCAACAAAGACCTCATATCTATTCAAATCTATTACCAAACTCTCTCCCACCCTTATCCTCTCACCATCTCCCTCCTCCAACATCCCCCTGCGCAAGACCGCTTTTACCCTTGCCACCAACTCTCTGGGAGAGAATGGCTTGGTTACATAATCATCTGCTCCCAACTCCAAACCCAAGACCCTATCCATCTCTGTATCCCGAGCAGTAAGCATAATAATAGGGACAGATCTAAATTTATTCTTTGATCGCAAATACCTACATATCTCCAACCCATCCCAGTCAGGAAGCATAAGGTCCAGTATTACCAAATCCGGAACAGACGAAGACAAAAATTTAAGGAAATCCTCGCCTGTAGAGAATCCCCTCACATCAAAACCAGATCTTGAAAGGTGAAGAGAAATCAGGTCTAAGATATCAACTTCATCATCTACTACCGCTATCAATTTACTCATACCAGTGTCTTCTCATTCTTTTCTATCTTACCCACAAACCTCATTTCCTCTTAAACACTTGAAATCATTTTATTCATATCTCATTCCGAAAAGCATATTGTTCCTGGACAAACACCCCGGGTTTAATACGCAAGTTATTCAATCCTCCTTATCTCCATCTCCCCAACTGCCCTTCCCTCACTATCTATATTTATCCCCATCAAATATATCTCTCGTCCTTGCCCCTCATACTTCTCCCAATACCTCCTCTCCTCTATCTGCTTTATCGCTGGTTCTTGCGCGTCGGTCTTTATCTCCACCACATACACCTTATCTTTTGCCAACACCACTATATCTGCCCTGCCTCTCCTGCTTACATCCTCTCCCCTTACCTCATAGCCAGTGGACATAAAAAACGAAAACAGGACACTTGCATAA
>JAMOOT010000088.1 GCA_027065215.1 Candidatus Omnitrophota bacterium
CTCCTGGACATCTGTCTTTATCTCCACCACATACACCTTATCCTTTGCCAACACCACTATGTCCGCCCTCCCTCGCCTGCTCACATCCTCTCCTCTCACCTCATAGCCCGTTGACATAAAAAACGAAAACAGGACACTTGCATAATACCCTTCATACTGACTAATCGGATTCTTTGTGAGGTAATGATATGGAATGGACTCAAACAATCTCTTTATCCATCCCTTTATCCCTTCTATATCTCCTTCTCTTAACGCCCGTGATAACCCCTTACTTAACCCTACATCCAACCGGTCATCTGTCATCTTCTCTAACAAAAACTTGTTCAGCGCCTGCCTCACCTCTCTATTCGGTATCCGTAACTTATACTCTATAAACCCTTCCTCTGCTATCATCTCATCTATCGTCAGATACCCTGCCTGATACAAGATCACCTCTGGCCTTATATTCTCCACATCAAACCTATCCATCATCTCTTCACCGACTACTAAATTGCTCAACTTCGGTATGTAGAAATTCCCACTCTCTATCAACTTAATTAGAAAATGCGGCGTACCCGAACTGAACCAGTAATCCTTAAACACACATTTATTCTTCACAAACTTCAATATATCAAACGGATTGTATAAACTGTCTCCCAAAAAGTTATACCCGTTATACCATTCTTTTACTTCTTCCAAATTTACTCCGTACTTCTTTATTTCCTCTCCTAAATACTCCTCTAACTCCTCCTGCGTTATACCCACTATATTGCCAAAATCCGGATTCAATGAGATATCCTCTAAATTATTTAATCCCGAGAATATCCCTGCCTTGCTGAATCGCGTTACACCTGTCAGCAAAATAAACTTCAAATACTCATCCAAATCCTTCAATAACGAATAAAACCCCTTCAAATACTCCCGCACCTCTTTTGCTTTCTCCGGCTCATTTATGTTATCCAATATCGGTCGATCGTATTCATCTATCAATACCACTACCTTTTGTCTATACTTCTTCACCGCCCCCAATATCAATCTACGGAAAAAATTCTCAACTATCTCCCTATCCTCCTCTACATCCAATCCTAAATAATCTCTACACTCCAACAATAACTCCACCAACTTCTTCCTTAAATCACCAACCGAACCAGCACTTGGCATACTCAACATTATCACCGGATATCTCTTGCCCCAATCCCACCTATTATGTATCCACAACCCCTCAAATAATTCCTCCTCCCCTTCAAATAAATACCTTATCGTGGATAACAACAAACTCTTACCAAACCGCCGCGGACGGGAGAGAAAATATGGCGAAAATTTCATCTCCTCTCTATATCCTTCAGCAAGTAGAGGATAAATCCACCTCGTCTTATCTACATAAAGATATCCGCTTCGTCTCAATGACTTAAAATCCTGTATCCCTATCGGCATCAATTTTTCCATAACATCTCCTTTACCTTGTTTCACTATATAATTCTATCATCTAAACACCACTCTACAAAAATTCAGATGCATATTAAAGTAAATCTTAAATTCAAAAAACAAAATCCACACCTAAAAACTAACATCTGTTTTTCAACTCGATGAATCTCTGCAAATACTCACACATCTCAATGCTCGAATACATATCTAACTAAATCCAAAAACTCAAATCTCAATCAATTCCTTTCACCTATTATCAAAAAGTTTTTAGAAGGAGCAGTGTTGACACTTGTCTTTGCATAACGAGGCTATACAGTAAGGCTTTACTCTACACGCCAGAAACGGAGTTTTACAAAAGGTCGCCAAATAGCGACATCCCCCACAAACCAGATCCGCTGAGCCGGAGTAGGGTCTATCTCCTCTTCTTCTATTACATGATTGTTATTCATATCTTTACCTGCCTTTACACTAAATATATGCCTGCCATCGGCCAGATTCACTAACATTACCGAATTATCTTTTGTCCAAGGGCTCCACTTGCCATCATCTAATTTCCACGAAAAATAACAATTATCTTTTGTCCCTTTATATTTGAAAAAGGCATCTCTATCTTTGGTTACCCCTGAAGGGCCAGAGATAATAATCGTATCCGGGGCCACTAATTCTACCATTATGGAATCACTATAAACCCCAGATATGTTGCCTGCCTTATCCATAAATTGAACAAAAACTGACTGCTGTCCGGAAAATGGCCGTAACCTCCACTCTATTTCTGAACTATAATCTATCCAACCAGAGTTCATACACTCATTCTTAGTATTACCCACTCTGACCTTGGAAACCCCTGAATAATTATCGCGGGCATCGAATGAAAGGCGAACCGTCAGGGAACGAGTAACAGGGGCACCATAATTTATCTCTACTGACCCGGTGGGGGCAAGCGTATCCACTGAAAATCCCCACATGTAATCCTTTAATCTATTTCCAGCAGCATCCTTTGCTTGCACATAGACCGTAACTTTCCCCTCAGGGAGCAGGCCATAGGAAACATAACAGTCACACTTTTTATCATATTTTAAATAAACCCGTCGATTATTGACCTTGCACTCTACACTCCGCGAATCTATACCACTAAGATCGTCTTTAAACCAAATCTTTATTGGCTTGTTTCGTTGATTAAGAAGATTTCCACTTTTGGGCTCTACTTTCTCAATTGAGGGGGGGTGCGTATCTATCCAAATGTTAAA
>JAMOOT010000089.1 GCA_027065215.1 Candidatus Omnitrophota bacterium
ATCCGGATAATCCACCCCTGTTGATAGATGCGAATGGAAACCCTGCACCAGGTGTTATAGTTTACAATGTAAATTACTACGATGCTGATTGGGTTGACAACCGATACCTGGTAATAAATGGGGGTCAGTGGCCAGGTCCCCCTTACGGTAGCGGTGTTGGAGTCTTGGATACCAGCGATCCTAATGACCAAGGTAAAGCACTTATTACCAATATTCCTGGTGCCTCTAGTGGAATAGCTGTGGATGCAGATGGCAACCTGGTAGTTGGTATAGGATATGCTCCTGGTCCGCCAAATAGAACAGGGGAGATTAAGGTGTGGAACAGTTCAGAATGGTCAACTTCTCCTGATTCTCCATTAGACTATGAAGCCAATAATCGAATTGTCGCTAAAAATGTGCTCAGTGCAGCGTATTTAGGTTTTGATGAAGAAGGTAATCTGCATGTAGGAGGAGGTGATGCGTTTGGTACAGGAGGTGCGGCTGAGAATGGATATGCAGCGCTTATTTCTAAAACAGTAATCGATAGAGTAGCAGATCCCGCTGGTCCAGGAGAGCCGGTAGATGAGTCAAATCCTGAAGAATATAGAGAGTTTGCTCCTGATCCATGCCAGAACGACTCTGCAACTGGAATTCTTGCCAACTGGTGGGGAGAAAATCTTGCGGTTATGTGGAATCCTTCATCCATGCCACCGAATTGCAATGGTAGCCCTGGCTCAGCTTCTGAATACTGGGGACCGGGCGTGGTTCCAAGACTTACTCTCTATTATCCTGCCAATCCACCTGATTATGATGGTGATGGAGTGCCTGATAGCATTGACAATGCATACATGACCGCAAATCCAGGACAGCAGGATACAGATGGTGATGGATACGGCAATGCTTGCGATGCGGATTTTAATAATGATGGGAATGTGAATCTAATTGATAACGCAATCTTTGGTCAGGCATGGAATAATTATAATCCAAATTGTGACATGAATAGTGATGGCTCTATTAATTTTATTGACAACGCCATGTTTGGCTCAAGATTTGGCCAATCTCAACCATGGTATTAAAATTAAAAAATAAGGAGGTGTAAAGATGAAATGGTTTAAATTAATGGTAGTGGCAATTAGTTGCTTAATATTTGTTGGTTCAGCGTATGCTGTGCCAGTGATAAAGATTATACCTGAAAATGGAGCAACCCAGGTGGCGGCAAATCCTGGGGATGTATTACAATTTCAGGTTCATCTTTTTAATGATTCAGAAGAGAATCTTCGTATGGGATTGTATGGTTTTTCTTTGTGGTTAGATCCCGATGAGCTTCAATTTGTATCATACAGCTACGGGCCTGAACCTCAAGGCTTTACAGCGCACAATTTTCCTGAAGGCTCTTGGACAGAGCCAAGAAATGACAAAGATACAAATTACGAACCCTGGTGGGGAAGTTTTGATTCCCACTCTCCAATTTATAAAGTAGCAGAACTTGAAGCTGGGGGAGATTGGAATTTAGGTACAGTGACTGTCCAGGTATTGAACCCCGTTGCTGATGGTGATTGGGATGTAAAAATAAAATATTATGATCCTATGGGAGAGTACTTTTTTGTAAATGATTGGGACTACAGCCCTGATACTCGTTATCAGCAGGTAGTAGGAACAGATGTTATACCAACAGGCGCCCCAGTCCCAATTCCCGCTGCCGTATGGCTACTTGGCTCTGGGCTTTTGGGATTGATTGGGATTAGGCGTAAGAGAGCATAATTTTAGGGTGCTGGCCTTTTGGCCAGCGCTCTATAAACCAAACCTTAAAAAGGGAGAAATAATATGGTTAATAAAAAAATTGTAACACTTATGTCCATCCTCGGGTTTGTGTTTTTCACAACCTTTGCATGGGCAATGACGGCTGTACCACCAAACCCTTATGCTACTGACGTAATAGCCTATCAAGCAGGATCTAATGCTGTCAGTGGTTATACAGACCCCTCTACTGCACTTGGTGAGCCAAGCAGGGTTACTGCAGCATGGTCAGGTGGTGAAACTGATGTGACCATGTTTAATCCGGCATGGAATACAGATCAGATCGTATCAATTGGAGCTGGAGGATATCTTATCTTAGGTTTTGATCATCCTGTATATGATGATCCCTATAATCCTTATGGAATTGACCTTCTGGTATTTGGAAATGCCTTTTTTAAGGATTCCGACTATCCCCATGGTGTAGCTGGTGGAATCTGGGCTGAGCCTGCAAAGATAAGCGTAAGTCAGGATGGATCCACATGGTATGATATTTCATCTGTGACTGCAGATAATCTTTTTCCTACACAAGGATATACCAATACAAGTGGTCCTTATGGAAACGATGGGACAAATCCTTCTAATTTTTTAAAACCCGTTGATCCCAATATTGATTGGAAGGGAAAGAGCTATTCAGAGCTTCTCGCACTTTATGATGGCTCAGGTGGAGGAACTGGTGTGGATATTTCTGAAACAGGGCTTGAGTGGATTCAATATGTGAAATTGTGGCAACCAGAAGTGGATTCATGGTCTGCAGAAATAGATGCAGTTGCTGATGTTGCACCTGTTCCAATTCCTGCTGCTGTGTGGCTACTTGGCTCTGCGTTTATGGGAGTGATTGGGATGAGGCATAAAAGACTTTAGTTG
>JAMOOT010000090.1 GCA_027065215.1 Candidatus Omnitrophota bacterium
TGGATGCCCAATCAGTGGCAGGGGTATGGTATAAAGGTGGATGTCGGCGGGACTACCTATTGGGCCGGTATATACTCTAACACCGCTGACACTCTGTATATCACCCCGAAACTTGGCGCAACTCCCACTGCAGGTACAGACACCTACGAGATAACCGATTTTTCCATAAGCCCGACTACTTCTGACAATACTCCTCTTGGCCAGGGCTGCCTTGCCGATGGCACAACCGAGCCGGGTGATGTTAATATGGGCGCATATCTTGAGTTTGTGAAACTTGATGATGGTACAAAGTATAACTCCCTGAAACAGGCATTAGATTCTTCTGCTGATGGATACTATGCCTCAATCGGGAGTCATGTCTATGTTAAGTCTGGAAGTATAAAGGCAGTGACCAATTCAGGGACTATTACACAGATAGATGTGGACGATAGTTTGGTCCCTGATAATGATTACTATGATGGAATGTATCTCGTGGTTACCCGCGGAAACAATACTCATAAGGCGTACCTGATTGTTGATACGGTAGAAAACGACCCTGATTCCGATAATGTCGACGACTCCATCTATATATTTACTGATTTCACCGACGGATTCTCTGCTGGTGATGTATTTGACATTGTTGATAGGATCTACAACTACGGTGCGGTTGACAAGGCAGTGGAACTAAAGGCTAAGGGGCTTTCAAGCCAGCAGACATTGCTCTCTGCCGACGGTGGCCAGTACTGGTATGCTGGTTCGCTTGATTTCGAGGACCCGATTGATTATGCCCTTTACGATTCAGTAACAGGGGGGTGCGAGTGCACTGAATTGATGAATTTCTATCCTGTCAACTATACTACTCTTGCTGGCGGGACAAATAATCCTGCTCGGGTGGGGGATTGCTACTTCTATCCCTGCTCGGCCTGCTATATGGATCTCCTAATGCGTGCCCGCAACTATTTTGTAGAAGAAGGTGTCTTGATTAAGTGTGGTATCAATGAAGACTATCCCAATAATTAATTGACCAGTTGGTTATCTGCCCAATTATGCCTCCGCTATTTGATCAGTGGAACAGGATCGTTTTAGTGTAGTGTTTCTCATTGACACTGTAAAATCTTATTGACATAGAGATTGTGTGGTATTATACTCATCAATGTGGAATAAAGTGGAGTAAAGTGGAATGTTTTATGGGGAGTACGCCCATACATTAGATGAGAAAAATAGGTTTATCCTGCCAGCGCGGTTTAGGGAGGTGGCTCATCAGCAAGGGGTTCGGTTATTTTTCCTCACTCGGGGGCTGGATAAGTGCTTATTTCTCTTCCCAGATAAAGAGTGGCGTAAGCAAGAGGAGGCATTTAGGTCTCTGCCTCTTACCAGTTCGGAGGCGCGCAGGTTTAACAGGATCTATTTCTCTGGGGCAGTGGAAGTGGAGTTGGGACGGCAGGGGAGGATCCTTATTCCGTCCTATTTGAAGGAGTTTGCGGGTATTGATAGGGATATTGTGGTAATTGGGGTTTCTTCTCGTATAGAGATTTGGGCTAAGGAAAGATGGGAGGAGTTTTATTCTCAGTCTATACCAGATTTTGAACAAATTGCTGAACGGTTGATTGGACAGTGATGTTGACTATGTGTGGGGGGATTCACATACCGGTATTATTAGGAGAGGTGTTAGAGGGACTATCGCCCCAAAGAGGTTCACGTATCCTCGACTGCACAGTCGGAGGGGGAGGGCATGCGAGAGGTTTGTTGGAGAGGGCAGTTCCAGGTGGCGTTCTTATTGGTATTGATTATGATGCCAGGGCCCTTGAACTGGCTGATGCCGCCTTGAGGGGGGTAGAGGGGGCACGTTATCATCTGTTTCAAGGGCCCTTCTCTCGCATGAAAGATTTCCTACTTTATGCGGGAGTAAGCGAGGTTGATATTGTGTTCTTTGACCTGGGTGTCTCTTCTATTCAATTGGATGATCCTGCTCGAGGATTTAGTTTTCGCTATGATTCATTTTTAGATATGAGGATGGACCAGTCGCGGGGTATTACTGCTGAGGAATTGGTCAATTCTCTTTCGGAAGAGGAACTGGCGTGGATATTTTATCGCTATGGGGAAGAACGGTTTGCCCGAAGGATTGCTCGAGAGATCGTTCGGCAACGCGGGATAAAGCCGATTGAGACTACTGGGGATCTGGTTAAGATTGTGGAGTCTGTGGTAGGGAGGCGCAGAGGTCGGATTCATCCAGCAACACGGATATTTCAGGCCTTGCGGATAGTGGTAAATGATGAACTTCAGGAATTGGAGAAGGGGTTGCAATGCGCAAAGCAGATACTTGCCCCTGGGGGACGAATTGGAGTTATTTCATTTCATTCTCTGGAGGACAGGATCGTAAAACACACGTTTCGCCGATGGGAGGGAGAGGGAACTTTTGAATTATTGATGAAAAAGCCTATTGGCCCTACTCCTGAGGAAGTCTCTGCTAATCCACGTTCAAGAAGCGCTAAACTGAGGATTGCCCGGAAGAAAGGGTAGATGTTTTCTTGAAGAAGGAGATGAAGATGAAGAGGTTTTTGTTGTTGCTGTTCTTTATTACGGCTTGTTGTGTTGGTTATGTTTGGATACAGGTTCGTATTGTGTCCTTTTCGTACCAACTGCGGACGTTGTT
>JAMOOT010000091.1 GCA_027065215.1 Candidatus Omnitrophota bacterium
GGATCGGTTTTTAAGATTATAACTGCTTCTGCGGCATTGGAAGAGGGGGTTGTTACCGAAGAGACCAAGATTTTTTGTGAAAACGGAGCCTATAAGGTTTATTCTCATATATTGCATGATTATCACCCGTATGGGGAATTAACCTTTCGAGAGGTTATTGAAAAGTCCTCTAATATCGGTACGGTCAAGGTGGCCCAGATGTTAGGGGAAGATAAACTCTATGATTATATTGTAAGGTTTGGATTTGGAAAAGAGACTGGTATTGACCTACCCGGTGAGATCGCTGGCTCTCTTCGTCCAGTCAGCAGTTGGTCTAAACTGAGCATATCGGCAGTCCCTATGGGACAGGAGATTGGCGTTACTGCGATTCAACTGGCCTGTGCTGTCTCAGTAATCGCCAACGGTGGCTATTGGGTTCAGCCTTATGTTGCTAAAGAGGTATTTGATGCAAAAGGAGTGAGGTTAAAAGACCTTTCTCGAGGCAAGAGAAGATTTAAGGTAATATCTTCGGATACTGCATCCCGAGTTAGGGATATTATGGTTGGGGTGGTTGAAAGAGGGACCGGACGGCGGGCTAAAATTAAAGGGTTCAAGGTAGCAGGCAAGACTGGTACGGCCCAGAGGATAATTGATGGCAAATATTCCAATATATATTTTACCAGTTCTTTTGTGGGTTTTGTGCCTGCTCAGCAGCCTCAGGTTGTTATCGTTGTTTCGGCACAAACCAAAAAACCATTTCACTTTGGGGGAGTAGTAGCTGCGCCTACATTTAAACGAATCGCTGAAAATGTGTTAAACTATCTTGGTATTTCTCCTACTGTTACCTCGCAAGAGGGAAGTGAGGTAAGAAGACAATAGAATTGCTTTTCGACCGGATTTTTTAGAAATAGTCAGGAGATGGCGATAAAGATTACTTCTGATTCTCGTAAGGTCAGGCCGGGTTGGACCTTCTTTGCTATTGAGGGAGAGAAGACAGATGGCCATAATTTTATCCATAATGCGATAGAAAGGGGTGCGATAAAGGTAGTAGCACAAAGGCCAGTAGATTTTCTCCCCTCTGGCGTGGCTCTTGAGGTGGTTCGGGATACTCGGTTGCAGTTCTATGAAACGTTTTGCTGTGAAGCAGGTCTAAATGAATGGGATTGTTGCTCCATTGGAGTAACCGGGACTAATGGCAAGACCAGTATATCTTTTATAGCGGAGTTTTTGTTAGGTGTTCACAAGACGATGCGGTTGGGAACAGTTAATTATTCTCTATCTGGGCAGATAATCCCTGCCTTGACTACTACTCCGGGGTTAGAGGAGTTTCTTAATCTGCTGTATCAGGCTAAGGAGATTGGTTTGAGGTATCTGGTGATGGAAGTCTCTTCCCATTCGTTGGTTCAGCGTAGGATAGGAGGGTTTAGGTTCGATGTGGGTGTGTTTACTAATCTATCTCGTGATCATCTGGATTATCATAGGACCGAACAAGATTACTATCAGGCCAAGCGAAGATTGTTCTTTGAGCACATAAAAGAGAATGGGATAGGTGTGATTAATTGTCAGGACCGTTGGGGAAAGGTGCTTTATAAGGAACTTAAACAGGCAGGAAGGCATGTAGTTGGGATTGGGGAAGAGATACAGGTAGAGTTGGTGGATTTAAGCCTTGACGGCTCAGTGGGCAGGGTTAGGTGGAATAGGAAAGAGGTAGAGATCAGCATTGGGCTTATTGGAATGCATAATGTTATGAATGCAGTAGAGACTATGGTGGCAGTTCATGTGGCAACGGGTGAGGATTTGGAGAGTTTGTCTGCGAGGTTAAGGGATTTTCCCGGTATTCCGGGTAGGATGGAAAAGATATTGGCAAGGGATAGAATTGTGTTTATCGATTACGCACATACCCCTGATGGGCTTGAGAATGTGTTAAAGGCCTTGAGGGAGGTAAAGGAGGATAGGAATCTTTTGTGTGTCTTTGGTTGTGGGGGGGATCGAGATAAAGGTAAGCGCCCGATTATGGGTAAAATTGCCGATAAGTTGGCGGATGTAATAATAATCACTTCAGATAATCCGAGGGGAGAGGATCCAGAGAGGATAATAGAGGATATTGTTGACGGGATATCAGGGCTCTCGCGATTAAGGCACATTATAGAGCCGGATAGGTATCGTGCTATCCGATTGGCCTTGGAAATTGCAGGGCCGGGTGATATAGTCCTTATTGCTGGAAAGGGACACGAAGATTATCAAATAGTTGGCGATAAGAGGTATCATTTTTCAGATAAAGAGGTGGTGTTAGAGTGGGCAAATTCCGAATAGATTCCCGCCAAGTAAAAGAAGGGGATGTATTTATTGCTATACGTTCAGGTGTAAATTATGTCTGGTCTGCATTGGAGCAGGGAGCAGATTATTGCGTAGTGCCTGAGGGGGCGGGGTTTGAAAATGGGGATAAAATACTCGTGGTCGATGATACGCTAAATTTTTTAGGAGAGAAAGCAAAGGAGGCACGGCTTGCATTCTCTGGGGGGGTGGTGGGAATAACCGGTAGCGCTGGTAAGACCACGCTTAAAGAGATGTTAGGTTTCGCATTGTCTTCTTTGGGGTATAAAGTGGGTAAGAGTTGGGGGAATTACAACAATGCTATAGGGTTACCCGCC
>JAMOOT010000092.1 GCA_027065215.1 Candidatus Omnitrophota bacterium
GCGGAAACGCATTTTCATGAATCTCTAAGACATCTACACCATATTCCAGTTCATATTCCACTTGTTGGGTCTTGTAAGGGAGTTTTCCTTTTTTGCGCACAGGCACAAAACCACAATGCAGTTTGTAAGCAATTGGGGCACCAAATATGAAGCCCCTTGATTCTACTGCCACTATTACATCTGGGGCCTCCCCTATAATCTTATCAACTAACAAATCAATAGACTCTCGAAAGGCCTCTTTGTCCCCTAACAATGGGGTAATATCCTTAAAGATAATGCCTTCCTTAGGGAAATTTGGGACGTCCCTGATTAGCGATTTTATCCTTTCCATAAAAATACCCCCTTTTCTATCCCGTCTGCTTAACTGGCACTACTTTAATGCCCAATATATCAGCAAAATGGACAAAATAAAAACCACAATATAATAATCATTGAAATAGAAAAAATCCACTATCCTATCCCAAAGGGTATATCTTGCCTCATCTGAGGTCGATTGCTCCGACACT
This sequence comes from Candidatus Omnitrophota bacterium, assembly GCA_027065215.1. Classification (GTDB taxonomy): domain Bacteria; phylum Omnitrophota; class Gorgyraeia; order S143-82; family S143-82; genus S143-82. The sequence goes on from JAMOOT010000092.1 coordinate 507, forward strand.
GCCTCTTCCCTCTTTTCCTGACCTATATTAGGCCCTTCTCCCATTCCTTCCATCGCTTTAGCCCTTCTCTTATCTCCTCTTCTGAGGTAGCAAAACTCAATCTCACCCACTCATCCGCACCAAACGCAATACCCGGTATCACTCCTACCTTCGACTCTTCCAATAACTTCTTAGCGAACTCCATACTCGAAAGGCCATACCCTGATATGTTCACAAAGGCATAAAAGGTCCCCTTGGGTGGGAATATCCTTGCCTTTGACAACTCCGATACCAACTCAACTACCAATTTTGCCCTACGCGAATAGGTCTCTTTCATAACACCTTCCCACTCTTCCCCGCCTCTTAACGCCCACACTGAAGCATACTGGCTTATAGAACTTGGATTAGAAGTAGAATGCGACTGCAAAGCGCTGGCTGCCTTTATCACAGACTCTTCTCCCGCACAAAATCCTATTCTCCAACCAGTCATAGAATAGGCCTTTGAGACTCCATTGACCGTAATTGTCCGCTGATAAGCATCATGGCTTAACGAAGCAAAGGAAATATGTTCTCCTTCAAAGGTCAAGACATCGTATATCTCATCACTGATAACCCACAGATCATAACGCTGACAAATCTTGCTTATCTCCTCTAACCTTGCCCTATCGTAAATAGCACCTGTGGGATTGGAGGGATAATTCAGGATCAAGACCTTTGCCTTAGGATGACCTGATAACAAATCATCCAATTTTTTCGGATCTATACAGAAGCCATCTTCTTCCCGAGTAGGGAGAAATAACGGAGTGGCACCTGCCAGTTTCACCATCTCTGGATAACTAACCCAATAAGGGGATGGAATCACAACCTCATCTCCATCTTCTACCAATACCTGTAAGAGGTTGTAAATAGAATGTTTAGCCCCACAAGAGATAAGCACCTGCTCTGGACTATAGAGAAGGTTATTTACTCTCTTAAACCTATCTACGACCGCTTGTTTCAATTCCATTGTGCCTGAGGCAGGTGTATAGCGAAGGAATCCTTTGTCTATGGCCTCTTTTCCTGCCTCACGAATAAACTCTGGAGTGGGTAAATCTGGCTCACCAGCACCAAAATTTATTACGGACTCCCCTTCTGCTTTTAATTTTTTAATCTGGGCTGTAATCGCCAATGTCATCGACGGAGAAATCTCTCGCGCTCGGGTAGACAAATTACGCATAGACAAAACCTCCTTTAATATCCCAACCTTTCAACAAACCTCCGCAAAGAATAGTATATATTCTCCTGCCGCATAAAATACTCCCCCACCAGCATAGCATCTACTCTTAACTGAGACAGCATAGGAATAACCTCTTCACTAATCCCACTCTCTGCTACCTTAATCTTTTCTTCTGGTATCTGTGGTATGAGTCGAGAAAAAGCCGATATATCTACTTTAAGGGAACGAAGATCTCGAGAATTAATTCCAATTATCACTGGATCAATTAAGGACATTACCCGTTCTAACTCCATCTGAGAATGGACCTCCACAAGCACATCACAATGAAGATCTTCTGCAACTGAATACAACTCTTTTAATTCTTTATCATCCAACATCTCAGCGATCAAGAGGATTGCATCGGCTCCCATTGCACGAGCTAACTTTATCTGATATGGGTCCAGAATAAAGTCCTTGCACAACAACGGCAACTCTACGAAATCCCTTATCTGAGATAGGTAATCAAATCCTCCGTGAAAATATCTTCTATCAGTAAGTACAGATATTGCATCTGCGCCAGCCCCTTGATACTCTAAGGCAACATCTACAGGCTTCTTTTTCTTGGGATCTGCTATCTTACCCTTGGAGGGAGAATGATACTTTACTTCTGCAATAACCGAGATCCTTGCTCCATGACACAATGCATGGCGAAAACTATAAAACTTGCCCCTTTGAGCTAATAGATGTCGCACATAACTCGGAGGGTATTTCTCTTTAAGGGCCTCTATCTCTTCCAGCTTTTCTGTCCGCACCCTTTTTAGAAAATCACTCTTAGTCCTCATAATCAATGTAAAAAGTGGCGATGGGATGTAAAAACCAACACGATTCCATACCTATCAGCAGTTTCGATTACTTGAGGATCCGCCTTCGAACCACCGGGTTGAATTATT
>JAMOOT010000093.1 GCA_027065215.1 Candidatus Omnitrophota bacterium
CATGAGTCCGTAAAGCACCCCAATAATCTCTTTAATTTCCTCCCTTTTCATTATCTGCCACCCCAGTTGTTTTTATATCCATGAGTAATTGATCTGCATAATTTCTATATTCTAATTAATTAAATTCTAATTAATTAAATAATTATTGGGTCTCGCTTTTGACCATCACCTTTTCTTGTCGTGAGATACCTAAAAGGGGGCAAACAAACGTTTACGAGATAAAAAGCTCTTAAAGTGGCTAGAATCTAAATTGAAAACTTTATATAGTATAAGAGCATAAAAGACGCCTTCTCGTTCCTAAACTTTTATAAAGTTGTAAGTCTACATAATTACATAAAAACTTGTGTACACTATCACAAGAACTTGAACGAGGTGATGTAGTAATGAGGCAACTGCATGTTCTAATCCCAGACGAGCTGGATGAGGAATTTAGGCTCGCAGTTGGAAGGAGATACGGATCAAAGAAAGGCGCATTAGGGATTGCAGTCACCGAGGCACTCAGGATATGGATTGAGAAGAATGCGACTGTGAAAATAAAAGAAGATTGAAACTCTCCGGATAATAGCTCCAAACTGAATAATGGGGGATACCCGAGAATGACTAGGTTAGAGGACACTATAAATTTTGTCCCTGCCAATGAATACAACAGAATATCCTCAATCAATAACTCTCATTTTGGATTACAGTCTCATTATTCCGCTGTTAGGCATCATTTTGTAGTATATCTCTCATACTCTAGCACATACATATATGATGTCTTGGAATTTCTAAGCAGGCATCTAATTAGGGCTCTAGTTCGGAATGTGATAAACAGCCGGGATAAAATAAGAGAGATAGAGCAGTGGAGATATATAGGAGAGACAAGAAAGAACGGGAAAAAGTACTATCTATTCCTAAAGAAACCAAAGACAGGAGAACTTCAGATTGTTTTGGAGGCACCCCCAACCTCAGTCTACAAGTCAAAGTGGATAAAAGACTTGATGGGAACGCCTCCAGTCATTATAAAAGGTTTCAAAAATGACCAAGATCCATGGAAAGAACGCTCTCAATGGACAGTAACCGTAGGGCTCATACACAAGAATACAACAGACGCCAAATATACGAAAGCGGGATCTATAAAATTGACAATGAGAATTGATCGCTATGATACTTATTACCCTTTTGACATCCTTAATGCTATCAGAGACCTTCCAAACAGACCTATAGATTATACTTACAGACTCAAAAGAATCAAATTATTAACTTCTGAACTCTACGTGAGGTTTCCCAGATACACTATAGATAAAGATGGTAGAACTGTAGACAATCTCTTAAAGATGAACAGGCTCTTAAATGAATTGAGAGAAAGAAATGGGAGATACCAGCATGTTATCAGCAAGGGAGACGTTAACAGTCTAGATGAGCATGGTAACAGTGTTGATATAATTTGGAGAGGCCATAAATTCAGATTAAAGTTGTATACTTCAAAATTGTACCCCTATAGAGATCCTAAGCTGGAAATAATAGTCAGAGACGAAGTAGAAATTTCAAAAAACGAACTACATCCCAATTTAATTATAAGGAAGCTAGATATCCTCCGAGAACGGCTCAACATGGCATCTGGAATCCTAGGTGCAATCATGGCCTTTATGGGGATAGCCCCTAGATGGGATCCAGTTGAGGACTACAAGTACCTAACTCAGAAGCTATTAGTTGATAAAGAATTTTTGGCATATCTGTGGGACACTGAGCCTGCAACCTATTTAGCATCCTACGGACAGCACCTAGCGGAATTAGACAAGTTAGATTATCAGATACTCAGAATACTTACTGAGCATGCTCCCATTGAAGTCCCAACGTTAGCTAAGATTCTATCTAAAAGTGAATCTACGATAAGGAGAAGATTAAAAAAGCTGGAGAGGCTTGGATACGTCTCCGCCACAAAGGGTAAGAGACCAAACTACTACTGGCTTAAGCTATCTGAAGATTTTTCAGTAGCCTCAATCAAAGAAGACAATTTTCCATATGTGGATCCAAAGTTTTTGGAGTGCTCGGTTAGTATATTAAAACAGATTGCCCCAGAGTCATTTTATAGTCAGGAGGACATTGAAAAGATGAGCCTGATCCTCTGGGCGACAGGGATTGGATGGAGCACGAATGATCTATTATTTGAGTTTACAAAATTTCTCGGAAAGAGAAGAGGCCTGAGGAAACTGTCTAAGAAAACTATAACACGATATCTGAAATTTCTAACAAACATAGGGTTAGTAACAGTCGAGAGATTTAATGTGGGAAAGAAGAAAGTGAAAAGGTACGTTCTAATTGATAAGACCTTGAAAGCCTGCCTCAAGGATTTGGATTACTATAAGATATTCGGAATATAACTCAGGTGAACATTTCTCTGCGGGAGCTTACACACCACCTGTCAGTGCATTGACTTTCTCAATCATTACAGTTAGCTTTCTGCTGAGCTCTCCGCTCAATATGAAGCTACCCTCCTTACCTCGGCCGATCAAACCTAAGCTGACCAATTTCTTCAATGTACGATAGTAGAGCTGGATGTCCCTTGAAGACTTAGTGGGGATTACAACCTTCCACTCATCCGGCCACAGTCTTCCGTTTGTCTTTATGTAATTAATAATTCTCTC
>JAMOOT010000094.1 GCA_027065215.1 Candidatus Omnitrophota bacterium
CAAGTTTGCCAGCCCTTAAGTACAAGTCCATATATTGGGCCAAAAAACCCCTTCTCCAAAAACTGATCCTATCTCCCAAAACCATTATTCGTTTTCCTGATAAAAATCCAAACTCTGCTCCTTCCCTAACCATACGACTTAGTCCTCGCCCAAGAAAATATGCTCCCATTGCCTTTCGCAATATCGAAAATTCATCTCCAAACAATACCTCCTGCTTAAGCAGCCCGGCAAGCCTATTCTCAAAACTATCCTTTAGTAGACTATCCCCTTGAATATAGGCCTCAACCTTCACCTCAAGAGATAGCCTCTCCAGAACAGCCCCATCCTTGCTAATTCCAACCTTTGTATCCTTGCCCGGTTCAACCCAACACCTGAATCTTAAATCACCATTCTCTATATCCAATTCACTCACAATATCTGCAAGTACGGGATCTCTTTCTATTATCTCCATTGCCTCCTTCTTAAGCCTAATATCAGAAATCAATAAGTTTTTGCCCAGATACGTATTCCACAAAGGCCAATCCAGGATGTTTTTATCATCTGCAAAGGGATATAGATTAACACCAACTCTTTCATCCTCCAGATTGTAGGCCTCAAAGACCATTGCCTTATCTTCAAATGAATCATCAGCAGAAAAGATCCGGATTCCGGTGGAACTAACAGAGAGCGCAATCGGCCCTTCAACCGGCTCAAGAGAATAAACAGGGGCTGAAGCATAGGCCACTTGCCCCAAAAGGAAAATGAACCCCAGAATTGTATTGACCACCCCTTGTTTCATTAGTCTTTATAAGTATAATCTAATATTTTACAAAAACAACAACCATCCCCAATCTATTTCATTTTCTCTGCATTGTCTTAATAGAAAATAGCATTCAAAACGAGATAGCCCCACTTAGGATAAAAAGCAACATCTTTACCCCAACAAAGACAATCTACGATAAAATTCGTTCAAAAATTCTTGTTTGCTTACCGACCAATGTGGAGCAATCAGCATCTCCTTAGGGCAATCATTAAGCAATCGGTGCACTACTACTTTTGGATCTAATTTTGGCACTAAATACAGGAGCAGGTCCAGATATTCTTGCCAATCCATCACATCTATCTTCCCTTGGTTATACCAGTCGTGAAATACGGTGCCTCGAACTATCTGAAGATGGTGTATCTTCACACCATCTAATTTCAACCTATTTATCTCCTGAATAGTCTCGGCCATATCTTCTTTTGTCTCCCCCGGAAGTCCCAATATGATATGAGCACATATAAGAATATCTCTGCCCTCCCTTACCAATCCTACTGCATTAACAAAATCCTCATAACTATGCCCCCGATTTATCAATTCCAATGTCCTATTATGGACAGACTGCAAGCCAATCTCCAACCATACCATAAAATCAGAACAATAGGTCTGTATTAGATTAACCACATCTCTATCTATACAATCCGGGCGTGTGGATATAGATAATCCCACTATGTCTTCTTTGAATTGGTAAACTTTATCGTAGGCCTGTTTTAAAATCTCTATTGGAGCATAGGTATTGGTGTAGCCCTGAAAGTAGGCAATAAATTTTCCACTGAATCTTTTTTTACGCCAAAATTCTATAGACGTTCTTATCTGCTCTTCTATAGGAACAGGAGCAAGTGAACCAGATACAAATGAGCGGTTGTCACAATAATAACATCCTCCTTTACCAGTCCTGTTCTCACGATGCGGACATCCCCAAAGGGTCTGGATCCCTATCTTTTTGACTGGAAACGAAAACCTTTCCTTAAGAAAATTAGCGAAGGTCCGAATCTTCATCTTGATTTCTAAAACACCTATTACATCCACGACAGTGGTGAAATGTATCTCTACCAGAAAGGATTATAGTGGCTACCCAGAGCCCTGTCAAAATAGATAACATAATAAATCCCTTGAGCATCATCTACCTATCCTTGCCTGTAAGACTCTGTCCCGCTGGGTCAAATCAGAATAGATCTCTACATTGCTTAACCCAAATTCCTTAGCAAGTTTTTTTATCTTTTCAGTCTTCTCTTCTTCTCCGGGAAGTTCGAGGAACAAATATCCTCCCTGCTTTAGGACCAGTTTTGCCTTTGAAAGTATGAGCCGATAAAAACACAATCCACTTTCCCCAGCAAACAATGCAATTGGCGGTTCCCTTTTAACATCTTCTGGCAGGGAATCATAAGTGGCAAAATCTACATAGGGGGGATTGCTTACAATTGCATCGTATTTCCCTTGAGATGAACTCCACATCTCTATCTGAGAGAAATCGCCTAAGACAAATCGAACCTGCCCTTTTAATTCTCCTCTTTGCTTCAAGTCCTCTCTATTTTCTGTACCTATCGCAATTGCTAACGAGGAGATATCCAATCCATCTATCTCCCATTCTCTCTCCTTGGCCAGAGCAAGGGCAATATTACCAGATCCAGAGCCCACATCCAATATTCGTTGTCTCTTCCCTTCTCCTAACACATTCAGGACACGTTCCACTAACACCTCAGTCTCAGGCCTTGGGATAAAGACTCCGGGAACAACTTTTAACTTCATACCATAAAAATAAGCCACTCCTAATAAGTACTGAATTGGCCAACCTTCTAATCTTTTTT
>JAMOOT010000095.1 GCA_027065215.1 Candidatus Omnitrophota bacterium
AGGTGTGGAACGGGGTGATAGACCGTATCCGCTTTTCTGACGAGGCTTTGGGTCCTAATGACTTTATTCATGCAAACCCCGTCCCCATCCCTGCTGCTGCATGGCTTTTGGGTTCTGGACTGTTGGGGCTTGTGGCTATGAGAAGAAGGTCTGGCTTGATTATGTAGGTTGCACTGTCCGGCTGCGCTGGGGTCGAATGTAACAATAAAGGAAGAGAAAATGAGAAAAAAATTAAAAATGGTAATGGTGCTATTCTTAATGTGTTTTTTAAGCGGGTTGTATAGTAATACGCAAGCTGCAACTTTAGGCTTTGCTGATGTCGTGCTCGATTTTTATGATAGTGGTACCGGCCCGATGGCAGGCCCTTACGGCGGTACATTTCCAGGCGGTCCTGGCTTTCCAATTCCTGTATCATTAGATGTGGTTTTAGGAAATGACCCAGGACCAACGGGCTATACCGATTTCTTATCACTGCCAACAGGTTCTTATGTTACCGTTGGTTTTACTGATGAATCTGTCATTGATGGAGTTGGGGACGACATTTATATAACAGAATTATCTAATCAAGGAGAAAGAGCCAAAGTTTTTGTTAGTTCTAATTCGGTAGATTTTACATTGCTTGGAATTGCAGGAGGTGGAGGAGCATCTTCGTTTGATTTGGCGTCTATTGGTTTCACAAGTCCAGTGGTAGCCATTAAAATTGTAGGTTTGGATAATGGTGGTGGTTCGCCTGGTTATGATCTTGTTAATGTAAAAGTCCTTTCTGTTGGTCCCCCCGTCCCTATCCCAGGAACATTTTGGTTATTAGGGGCTGGTTTGCTATGTTTTGGTATGGTTTTTCTATACCCATCATTCAGGAGTAACAGAAAGTCCTTGCTACGCATGTTTGGCGCCGCACTATGCAGATAGAGGCAGATGATGGAGAATCTATTGGAGATACTGTAATATAAGATATACTTAGATGCATATAATGAGGAGAGTAATGGAATTAACTGGGAGGGAGATGCATCGCTCTCATTACTTACCAGCGTGGATGTTGCTTCATCTCCCGTCCCCATCCCCGCTGCTGCGTGGCTTTTGGGAGCAGGGTTGTTGGGGCTTGGTGCTATGAGAAGATCAGGAAAGGTTTAGTATAAAAACGGATTAGGGTAATTTTACTTTTAACATAAAAAAAATTTACAGGGGGGCAAAGATGAAGAAGTATTTGACTGGTTTATTAACCTTTTTAGTCCTTGGATTTTTTTTGGTTTCTGCAAGAGCAGCTTCTGTTGAAACTTCTGCCTATCTTGATTGGTCCAATTTTTCCTGGATGGGAATCTCTTTAACGGGGGGTTCAAATCCCACTTTAACTTGGATAAGTCAAGGCGAAAGTATAGATCTTGAAGCTCAAGAAAATTCTTATTCTCAGTCTGCTGATAATTGGAATGATATTTCATACACTCTCAGTACTCCTCAAATTGAGGTTGGAGCTGAAGCACTAACTAATAGACTTAAATCTTATGCTTATGCTTCTTCTGGTGATGGTTATGGGGATACTTATAGATGGGCTCAATTTCAAGTTAGTGGAAGTGGTTTGATAGTGTTTACAGTACCTTATAGGATTGAAGGAAAAATTGAAGTAGGTCCTGAATCTGAATTTGATCATGCTTCAATAGATGGGGAAGTCTATATGGGCGTTTCCCTTGACGGTGATGTTTCTCACGACTCCTATTCATGGGCAACTCTTGAAAAATATTACAACATAAACGATTGCCAGAGTGATGTAGGACAATGGCAAGATGAGGGGACACTTGTATTAGCTCATTATTTTTATGATAGTGAAACGTGGAATTTTTACGTTGGAACTTACGCAGAAGTAACAAGTGCCCCTATTCCCTCTTCTATTCTCTTAATAACATCTGGAATTGGTTTAATATTCATTCGCAGAAGAGGGATTTATGGGAGGGGTATAAAATAGAATTTATGACTAGCAATCAAAGGATGGGAGAGCTATGAGAATCAGAAATAAATTATTGATTTTGTTATTTGGAATCTTGTTTGTTTTTATGGTTTCTTCGGCCTACGCCACTTCCTTTCAAAACGGAGATTTTTCCTCAGGTTTCACTGGGTGGTCAGGGGAGATAATGGATACGAATTCTTCAAAGACTGTAGATCCTGCCAGCTCAGATTATTTCAACATAGTTCCTCCCAATAATCAGGCCCAGATAAGTCTTGATGACACTTATTGGAACAATACCCTTTATCAAGACTATGATATGGGCACCCTTAAATAATGGAGAGAAAATGGAAATCAGCTTCTGGATTAAATGGGCACCTACTGACAGTACTTATGATGGCCTCTCAGCCACCTTGTCTGACCAAAATGGTTTGGATGCAGTGGACCTACTTTCAGAGGTATCGAATTCAGCTCTTCTTTCAGGCACCACTGTCACAGTAGATATCACAAGCTTTGCGCAAAACCATGGGGGAGAGCAGGTAGAGCTTGCTTTTCCTTTATACGATTTAGATTATAATACCAGTGATTTGCTCAACGTGGATAATATTACTTTCACAAAGATTCCCACAACACCTGTACCAGTGCCCAGCAGCATGCTCCTTTTATTTA
>JAMOOT010000096.1 GCA_027065215.1 Candidatus Omnitrophota bacterium
GTGACAATTTTCGTGTGTAACAGTATTGTCTTTGCAGCAGGACTTTACATATCTCTTTTGGTGTTAGAGGAGAACAGAACTATAACTGATATAATAAAAGACATAGATAAGTCCCTGCTTATTAACCTAATCTTACTAAATTTAATTATAAGTCTTGCCTTGTCTGTGGGTTTTGCCCTTTTTGTTATTCCCGGTCTAATATGCCTGTTCCTCACTTGCCTTGCACCTTACATCCTCATTTTAGAAAGAAAGGGTATTGTAGAATCTCTTGAGGAATCATTCTCTCGAGTTAGTAGCAATATAGGGATTGTACTGGGGATATTGTTTCTCTTGACTTTAATCATTGTTGGCACAACTTTACTTAGTATAATACTGAATCCTACATCATCCATCCCTGTAAATGCATTTTTTATCCTTACTATATCAACCATCCTTAGCACGATTACACTCTATGCCCTATATAAGGCTATAAAGGAAAACAGTGATTCAACTCAAAAAATATCAGTTGAATCAAAAGATGAAGACAAACAGACAAACAATTGAAGAAAACTTATGGGCCTACCGAGTCTAAGGATAAAAGATTTTACCTTAAGGATTCCCATCATACAAGGGGGGATGGGAGCCGGGATCTCTATGGCCCCCCTGGCCAAAGCAGTAGCCCAAGAAGGGGCAATGGGTGTAGTTTCCAGCGTTGCATTGGACATCCTAACCAGTAACCGAGTAGGGAAGAAACTCAACACCTATGAGGCCACCATTCAAGAGATAAAGGATGCCAAAAGAGATGGAGGGATAGTTGGAATAAACATAATGGTTGCTTTATTCAAAGACTATGAAGAGGCAGTAAGAGGGGCATTAGATGCTGGGGTCGATGCCATAATATCTGGAGCAGGCCTGCCACTACAACTCCCTGAAATCGCCCGTAGACACAAAAAGGAATTTCGTACTGCATTAATTCCAATTGTCTCCTCTGATCGAGCACTTGAGATCGTATGTAAACGATGGACGAGATTTGGGTATCTCCCAGATGCCGTGATATTGGAGGGCCCCTTGGCTGGAGGGCACCTGGGTTGGAAGAGGATCTCTGATATAAAAAAAGAAGAAAATAAATTAGAAACCCTCCTACCACCAGTACTGAAGGCAATAAAGAAATACGGGGAAATACCAGTAATTGTGGCTGGCGGCATCTATACTCATAAAGATATCGTGAGGTTTTTAGAAATGGGTGCAAGCGGGGTTCAAATGGGGACTCGGTTTCTGGCCACTTATGAAAGCAGCGCAACAGAGGAATTCAAAGAGATGGTAATAAAATGCAAAAAAGAAGACATTATCGTGGCCGAAAAACCTGGATCTCCCTGCGGTATGTTGTTTCGCTTGATTAAACAATCCCCTATGTACCAAGACACACTTCAAGCATTGAGACCACCAAAGTGTGATAGGGGATATGTCCTCTACAATAACTACTGCCCGGCAATGGATAACAACAAAGACTATTTTTGTATATGCAACGGCCTGTTAGGGGCAACCATCTATGCTCGTACTGACGAAAAACCCCTCTACACCGTAGGAGAAAATGCATGGCGGATCAACAGGTTATTATCAGTGAAAGAACTTATAAATGAACTGGTCGGGGATTAAATACATCCTTTTTCCTGCTGGATTTTCTTTAGTCTTGTTTTACCTTTCTCTGGTCCTTTATTTAGCCCTCCGACAAAAGCACCTTGTCTTTCTCCCCACTTATGCCTACCCCACCCGGTCCCCAAAAGAAATTGGGATAGGATTCGAAGAACATTTTTATAACTTCCCAAACGGGGATACAATCCATCTCTGGTTTATACCCGCACAAAATCCAACCCAAGAAACAATTCTCTTCTGTCACGGGAATTCCGGAAACTTAGGCAATCGATTAGAAATCATAAAAACTCTATATAGCCTCGGGCTAAATCTATTGGTCTTTGACTACCGTGGCTATGGGGCAAGTAAAGGGAACATAGGAGAGAAAACTACATATCAAGATGCAGAAGCAATGCTAAACTTCTTAAAGAAAGAAAAAGGAATAACTGAATCCCAGATAATTGTATACGGCAGGTCATTAGGCGGTGGAGTTGCTGCCGAACTTGCACTCAGACATCCTAATATCAAAGGGCTTATTTTGGATAGCACATTCACTTCTCTGCCTGACATCGGCCAGCACTATTATCCTTATATTCCAGTTAGGTGGGTTCTTCAATACCGATATGAAAACATCAAAAAAATCCGAAAAATAACACCTCCAAAACTTATCATCCACTCCCAAGAGGATGAAGTAATACCTGTTTCTCATGCCCACAGATTATATAAAGCAGCCAAACCGCCAAAATATCTTCTTATCCTCCCCAAAGGTACACACACTAACTGCTTTATAGAATCACAAAAAGATTACCTATCGGGAATAACAAAATTCTTATCCAATCTCAAATCCTAAATCACCTAAATGGCCGAAAAAACGGATAGTTAGCCAAGGCCAACATCTCCCTATCTCCCCGACTATCACCATAAGCGTATATTTCATCAAAATTTGATATATCCAACAACTCTTTTAATCGACGGACCTTTTCCG
>JAMOOT010000097.1 GCA_027065215.1 Candidatus Omnitrophota bacterium
TATCTCTTCCTTTGCAGAGATCTTTTTTGCCCCCGGTCGAGAAGACTCAGCACCTATATCCACAATATCTGCCCCTGCCTTCACCATAGATTCAACCCTTGCCAACGCATCTTTCACATCTAAAACTCCATCTCCGCTGAAAGAATCCGGTGTCACATTTAATATCCCCATAATGATAGGCCTATCTAATACGATATCTCTATCACGGATCCTCCAAATCTGAATCTTTGAGGTATGAAAATAATTCAATATTACCTTTAATCCTGAAAAAGACTGCTCTTTTAACTTATCCAGAAGGCAAGACAATTGTTTTTCCGTAACTACTAAAAGCGCTATTTCATTCTCTTTCTTCCTCAATATGGCATCGCGATTAATTGCCAAATCCCCACCAACTGAAAGGGCCTCTTGTTTTAATACATTTACCTCAAGACTGGTAAGCCCCTCTATTAAATAACAATGACAAACTGACTTGGGTTGCATACGAGAGATACCTATTGAATCCGATTTCACACATTCAGAGAGGATGTAATAAACAATCTCCCTATCATTAACTATCGGAGATACCTTTATCTTCCTTTGTCTCATCAACCAAACCCTCGCCTTTATTTTCCCCTTCACTTTCTCCTTCTTGAGCACGTTCCACTTCTATACCTAACAATTTTTGAACATCTTCCACCGAAAGGGTTTCCTTCTCTAAAAGACGATTGGCCAACTTATGCAGGTCCTCAATATGCTCTTTCAATATCGCCTCTGCCTCCCTATAAGATGAATCTATTATCTTCTTTACCTCTTCATCTATCTCCTTGCCTGTTTCACTACTATAGAGTCGCTCTACATATCCATCAAGGGCCCACACCGGCATAGAGCCGGGATGTTCCCAGACCACATTCCCCAATTTATCACTCATACCATATTGACAAATCATCCTCCTGGCAATAGCCGTAGCCACCTCTAAGTCATTATGCGCACCAGTAGTTACCTCTCCAAAGACCAACTTTTCAGCAATCCTTCCTCCTAACAAGACCTTTATTCTGCCAAGCAATTCATCCTTCCGCATAAGATATCTATCCTCTGTCGGCCGTTGCAATGTATAGCCTAATGCAGCCACTCCTCGAGGCACAATCGAGACCTTATGGAGAGGATCTACAACATCTTTTAAATAAAGAGAAAGAAGTGCATGCCCTGATTCGTGATAGGCAACTACCTTCTTTTCCTTTGGGCTTATTGCTCTGCTCCTGCGTTGAGGCCCTGCCATCACCCTTTCAATTGACTCCTCTAATTCCTCTATGGTGACTGCATCTTTATTCCTTCGAGCCGCAAGTAAAGCCGCCTCATTGATAAGATTGGCTAAATCAGCCCCAGAGAATCCAGGTGTCTGCTGAGCAATCCTTTTAAGATCCACGTCTTTTGCCAATGTTACATTCCTTGCGTGCACCTTTAGTATAGCCTCTCTTCCCTTCATATCCGGAAGATCAACAACGATTCTTCTGTCAAACCTCCCGGGCCGCAACAAGGCTGGATCAAGGACATCTGGCCGATTGGTTGAGGCCATAACAATAATCCCTCTCGAACTGTCAAACCCATCCATCTCCACCAACAATTGATTTAATGTCTGCTGGCGCTCTTCATGCGCCCCATAGACCACCCCTGCCCTCTTTCCTCCCACAGCGTCTATCTCATCGATATAGATGATACATCCTTTATTGGTAACCTGAGATGCCTTCTTGGCCTGCTCAAATAAATCTCTTACCCGAGCAGCCCCTACTCCTACAAACATCTCTACAAAATCCGAACCACTGATACTAAAGAAAGGTACGTCTGCCTCCCCTGCTACTGCCTTGGCAAGCAAGGTCTTTCCTGTCCCCGGAGGGCCTACCAAGAGTACACCTTTTGGTATCTTCCCCCCCAGCCTCTGATATTTCTTAGGGTCCTTCAAAAAATCAATTACCTCTTTTAATTCCTCCTTTGCCTCATCCACACCAGCAACGTCGTCAAATGTAACCTTTTCCGCTGGATTTGGCCCTCGAGTGCGGGCCCGGCCAAAAGAAAATATCTTACCTCCTCCCTGTGAGGCCCTGGTAGCAAAGAACCAATAAAACAGAACAAGTAGCAGGACAGGGCCAAAATAGTAAAACAAAGAAGAGAGAAAAGTTTGAGACGGTTTAATCTCTATCTTAGCCCCACTATCACGTAACAGTCTTAAAAGATCCCTATCTTCTGGATCAACGTATAGATAAAACCGCTGGCCATTGTCAAACTTCCCTGTGATAAACCCTTCCTTCTTAACCACTGATACTATTTTGGGTTGGCCTGACTTGAGAATAGAATATAGTTCTGAATAAGATATCTCCTTAGGGATCCCATTTGCCCCTAATTCCATAAATAAATTCACCAAAAGCCATACCACCATTAGTACAACGAATATGGTAATCGGCCCTGGTATTCCAATCTTATTTTTCATCTTTTTTGTCCTCCTTCTTCTCTTTCCGTAGAAAGAACCTAATTCCTTTTCTTCTTTTCTCCACCGACAGTCCTAAGGGCAAATCAAGGATCGAACCAATAGGCCAGTCCTTCAACATTTTAACAAATTCTTGA
>JAMOOT010000098.1 GCA_027065215.1 Candidatus Omnitrophota bacterium
AGAAAAGGTTATTTGTTGGATGTAGTGAAGGCTTTTCATAGGGATAAACTCTTGCATAATCGGAATTTTTTTGTTGAAGATTATCCTAATGTGGCCATTCAGGAAATTTTTTCAATTATTGCGGAAGATCAAAGGGATGGTTTACTTTCATTAGAAATGAAGGGTGGTTTTATTAGTGAGTTACGTGAAGAATTAGTAAAGGTCTTGACAGATTCAGCACATAAGCGACGGAAGGTAGTGGATGATAAAGAGATTTCTGGTTATCTCCAAAAATTTTTTGAGGCCTTTTTGCAGGCAATTGATTCGTTTGCTCAAGATAGGTTTTTGTGTGATTTGTTTGCATCTTTGGATGTTGCCTCTACGGAGTGTGAAGCACTGCTCAACAATGTATTGGCCAAATCGTCGTATTTAGAACTCTCGGTAGATAAAGATAGATTTTTTGTAAATGGAGCCTTGTTTGATCTAAAAAGCGAGATAAGTGAAAAGTTTCTGAATTTGTTTAGGGAAATAGAACTAGATAGATTGACTTTTTTATTCCCTACATCCAAACATGATATTAAGGCAGTTATGTATATAATATATTTGAGAAAAAATGAATCTACAGATTATACTTTGTTATCACCATCTATACTTGTGGGAAGATCTGTAACAACTGCCAAGTTGAGGGGACTACTCGGAGATATTATCTCTTGGAATAATCTTGTAGATAAAGAAAATAGTTTAGAAGAATTTAATCTTGCCGAAAAGTTTGCCTTTTACATTTTGTTATTGGTTGACGCAGAAGAGGTTGAGTCTATAAATGTGTTGAAGGAATTTTTCTCTCAGAGTTCGTACCTATATGGGATGTTTCTGTTGGGCCTATTTCTACGTTATCCATATTGGGGGATCCCAAATCTTGTGAAATATGTTATAGACAAAATGCCTCCTGAGATAACCGCAGAGCAACTGAATCTTTTATACCAACATAGGGCGATTCCTTTTCAGTTTGTGCGCATTCTATTAAAGACATGTTATGTTGATATTCGAGACGAGATTTTGTCTAAGTTAGGGGAAGATATTGTTAAAAAAGTAGAACTATCTTTCCCAGATAAAGATGAAAAATATAAGGTTGTTTTGTCTATGTCAGATATCGATAGGTGGGGAGAGATTTTGTTTTATGGACCAGAATCTATTTTGCTTAATCTTGGTTCTGATCCTCATATGTTAAATCTCTTTGTGGATTCCTTTGAGATGAGTTTTGGAGATCATCTCTTTTTATTTGAGATTGCTCCATTGGTTTGGCAGTTAGTGAATAGTTTATATGATATGGGATATGGGGAATTATCTAAAAAGGTAATCGGTTCCTTCTGGGATTCTATCCTGCAATTAAAAGATACTTCGGATAGGATTCTTCTTTCTGTGAAAAATATTATGAAGGTTCTCTTGCGGCGAGAAGAAGATAGTAGATTTGTTTATAAAATGATAGATGCTCTTAAGAATACAAGGTTTGATATTTATAAAAGGTTGATAAGGGATGTTGAGATTACGGTTATTGGATTTGAGTTGATTACTCGATTTTTTAAACTTATTTCTGAGGGACAATATGAAGATGTAGAATTAGTTCGGATTATTTTCTCCCTTGGTTCGGCTCCTATGAAACACTTTCTTCGCAAATTGGTGTTATCGGAAGATATTAGTTCTTTTGGATATTTTGATTCCTTTTTGGCCAGGCGGTTGGTGGGTAGCCATGTGCCCAGGGATAAGAAGGAAGATGTTATGCTGTTTTTGTCCTCTTATCTTAATAATGAACTTTGGTATGTAGTGAGGAATGCAATGGAGTTGCTTTCTTATCTTATTATTCCAAGTGAGGTTGGGGTTTTTCGTCCATTGCTTAATCATCCCAATGAGAGGATTAGGAAACGGTTGATTTTTATTTTGAGTAGATTAAGAGGCAAAGAGGCAGAACGGATGTTAGTTGAAATGCTCAAGGTTGAGGCAAGCCAGGAGATTCAGGAGAGAATCTATAAGGTGCTTAAGAGGTCTAATGATCCAGAGATACTCGATGAGGTGGAGGAACTCGTCTAAATGGATTGGTTAAGGGTTTTGTCTTCTAAGAAATTGCAATTAATTGGGCAGATTGTGCGTAGGAAGGGTTTTGTTACTGAGAAACAAATAAGAGAGGCCTTGGAATATCAGTCTAAGGTGGATAATCGTCTCCTATTAGGAGAGATTTTGGTTTTGAAAGGGTTTATAGATGAAGAAACACTTTTAGGTGCTATTTCCTCGCAGGCTGGGCTACCTTGCCTATCCCCGTTCAATTACGAAATAGATGAAAGGTTGTTTCTCTTGATTCCCAGAGACATTGCTGAGAGATATATGATTTTCCCGTTGGATAAATACTCAGATATCTTATGGCTGGTAGTAAATGACCCCTATAATAAAGAGATGTTTTTACAGGTAAAAGATCTAACGGGTTGTAAGATAATGCCATTATTAGCAACGAAGTCCGAGATAAAAAGGGCTATTGAGGAGTTTTATTGATAAAGGAGGTGGGTTGTGCCTAGGTTTATTTATTATGCCAAAGAACGTAATGGCAATACTGCTAAAGGGGTGATCGAGGCTAAAGACAGAAGTATGGCTTTGGATATGCTACATCGAAAGGGTTTGGTTATTATTTCCGTACAAGAGGAAACGGTAAAAGGGAAGAAATCTGTTTTTGGCCAATCAGTTAGTTTAATGGATCTGGTGTTATTTACCCGTCAGTTGGCTACTATGATAGAATCAGGTATCCCCCTGCCCCAGGCCTTTGAGATCTTATATGAACAGATTACCAGTCCTTATTTTAAAAAAGTAATTTACGCTATAAAGGAGGATATAGAAAGCGGGGAAAGCCTATCAACTGCATTATCCAAGTTCCCAAACGTCTTTTCTCCACTTTATATCTATATGATTCGGGCTGGTGAGGCAAGTGGTGCTTTGAGTGATATATTAGACCGATTGGCAAGGTATCTCGAGGATGCAAGTGCATTGACTCAAAAAGTGAAGTCCGCGATGGTTTATCCTGCAGCGGTTGTGTCCATTGCTTTGTTGATTACTACGGGTCTATTGATATTTGTTGTTCCCAAGTTTAAAGAAATGTTTGAGAGTTTGGGAGGGGAATTACCATTGCCTACGCGTATTTTGATTGGTATAAGTGAGGGGTTGAAGCACTACACATTGGTGGTATTGGTATTAATTGCAATAATTGTGATATCCTTTGTAAGATTGGCGATGACAGAGAAGGGGCGATATTTCATCGATGCAACGTTAATAAAGATCCCAGTGATTGGTGATTTATTAAAAAAGGTGGCAATAGCAAAGTTTGCTCGCACTTTAGCCACTTTAATGAAGAGCGGTGTCCCAATACTGGAAGGACTTGAGATTGTTGCAAAGGTGAGTGGTAATAAGGTAATAGAATTAAATTTGTTGAAGGCCAAAGAGACAATAAAGGAAGGGGAAAGTATATCCAAACCTCTGGAAAAAGCAAAGATATTTCCTCCGATGGTTTACCGTATGGTGGCGGTGGGAGAACAAACGGGTGAGTTGGAGAAGATGCTCAATAAGATTGCCGATTTTTATGAAGATCAAGTAGATTCCGCTATAGAGGCCTTGACCTCATTAATGGAGCCTATGATAATGGTAGTATTGGGAGGATTGATAGGTGGTATTGTTATTTCGTTATTCTTGCCAGTGTTTAATTTGAGTAAACTTGTTCGATAAATATAACGAGGTGCTAAGATGGGAAGGAAAGTATTGGTGATAGGTTCAGGGGGGAGAGAGCATGCCTTGGTGTGGGCGCTAAAAAATAAATCTGTTGATATCGATAAAATATATTGTGCTCCCGGTAATGCTGGGATATGCCAAGATGCAATCTGTGTTGATATCTCTCCTCTCAATTTTCCTGACTTGATTGCTTTTGTGAAGGAGAAGAATATAGATCTTACTGTGGTTGGCCCTGAGGCCCCTCTGGTTGCAGGGATAGTGGATGCCTTTAGGGCGTCAAATCTTGTGATATGTGGCCCATCAACGGAAGGTGCAAGATTAGAAGGCAGCAAGGTCTGGGCCAAGTCCCTAATGAAGAAATACGGGATTCCTACTGCTGATAGCCAGATGTTCGATTCACCAGAAAAGGCAGACCTCTTTATAAAAGAGCAGGGGAAGTTTCCGATAGTTATAAAGGCCGATGGCCTTGCAGGTGGCAAGGGGGTATTTATTGCCCATAATTTGCATGAGGCGCGGGAGTCTATTGATAGAATAATGGTTAAGAAAGAATTTGGAAATGCAGGAAATAGTGTAGTAATAGAGGATTTTTTGGAAGGTGAAGAGGCTTCTATAATTGCCCTAACGGATGGAGACTATATCCTCCCTATGGCTTCCTCTCAGGACCACAAAGCAGTATTTGATGGGGATAGAGGCCCTAATACTGGTGGGATGGGTGCATATTCAAGCGCGCCAGTTGTAGATTACTTTGTAAGCAAGTGTATAGAAAAAGAAATACTCTTCCCTCTGCTTTCTGCCTTACAAAAGGAAGGTATAGAGTACAAGGGAGTGATATATGCTGGCCTTATGATAACACAAGACGGACCAAAAGTTTTGGAATTTAACGTGCGGTTTGGCGATCCAGAGACTCAGGCTATTTTGCCTCGGTTTAAGGGTGATTTCTTTGACCTGCTTTATGCTACTGCAACGTCTGGACTCAATCGTCAGATGGTTAATTGGGATTCTCGCCAGTGTGTGTGTGTGGTATTGGCCTCTCAGGGATATCCAGGAGAATATGAGAAGGGAAAGGTAATAAGGGGATTGGATAAGTTGGAAAATCGGGAAGATGTTATAGTATTTCACGCAGGCACGTGTAAGGATTCTTCAGGAAGGATTGTTACCTGTGGAGGTCGTGTTTTGGGTGTAACTGCCTTGGGTAGTGATTTAATCGAGGCCAGGGATAAGGCCTATCAGGCAGTAGAGGAGATAGAGTTTGATGGTAAGTATTATCGCAAGGATATTGCCCAGAAGGGCATAAGGCATCTGCAGTCTAATAAGGAGGGCTAATATGCAGGTCTCCATTATAATGGGGAGTAAATCAGATTATGCAATTGTAAAAGAAGGGGAATCTATCCTTTCAACTTTTGACATTAAATTTGAATCCAAGGTTCTATCTGCCCATCGCACTCCTGAGGCCTTGATAGAGTATGTTCAAGGGCTAAAGGAGAAAGGTGTGAGGGTGATAATTGCAGTGGCAGGTAAGGCTGCAGCTCTTCCGGGTATAGTTGCAGCGCATACTACCATACCTGTAATTGGTGTTCCGGTAGAAACAAGGTTGTTAGGTCTGGATTCACTTTTTTCTATCTGCCAGATGCCTGCAGGCATACCTGTTGCAACAATGGGAATAGGTAAATCAGGGATGATAAATGGTGCATTGTTTGCGGTACATATTTTGGCCAGTGAGGACCCCTCTTTGGAACAAAAGTTGGTTGCCTATCGTGAAAATATGGCCCAGGAAGTTTTGTTATCTGACCAAGAGATTTAGCCTTGAATATATTTCATATAGACTATCAAACTCCAGATCTTGCTAAAGTATATGAGGTAGGGGATATCCTCATTAAAGGTGGAGTTGTTGCCCTTCCAACAGAGACAGTTTATGGCCTTGCGGTGGATATAAACAACCCCGAGGCAATAGAGAAGTTAGTAAAGATAAAAAATCGGCCAGAAAACAAACCTTTTCCAATCCAAGTTTATCCTTTAAAGAGAATTTATAGCCTTACTAATAAGGCAGAGATCCTTCCAAATGTCTATCGTTTGATAGATAAATTTTGGCCTGGCCCTCTTACCGTAATATTCCCTTCGCTTCAACCAGAAAAATTTGGGGTAAAGGTCGGAATAAGGATTTCTATGCATAAAGTAGTACAGGAGATTTTATCCCGCAATGAATTAGTGGTGTATATGCCCTCAGCCAATCCGTCTGGGATGCCTCCGGCCAAGTCTTCAGAGGAGGTGTTAAATTATTTCTCTAAGGATCTTTCTGCTTTAGTGATTTCTCAAGGAGTTGAGGGAATACCTTCAACGGTAGTAGATATTACCCAGAATCCTTGGAAAATCTTAAGAGAGGGAACAATAAGTGAGCGGCAGATAAGGCAGGTTGAAAGGAGTAAGCGTGTTGTTTTTGTCTGTACAGGAAATTCCTGTCGCTCAGTTTTGGCAGAGTACTATCTTAAAAAACTTCTTCTCCAAAGGGAAGAAACTCGCCTCATAGAGGTGATGTCTTGTGGAGTAATGGTAGTTGATGGAATAGGAGGACCTACCTCTATTGTAGTTGAGATGTTGCGCCAAGAGGGGGTAGATGCCAGTAAACATATTCGTCGAGCGATAAATGAATCAATGCTTATGGGTGCAGATCTAATCTTTGTGATGGAACAATACCATGAGGATGTAATATTAAGATATTTGCCTTTTTTAAAAAATCGTATATATCTCTTGGGAGAGTTTGCCGGTGATTTAGGCCCTGGGCCTGAAATACCTGATCCTATTGGTGGTAGTTGGGAAGTCTATGAAGAGGTATTTGCAAAGATAAAGGAATCTGTTAATCGTATAAGCCAGATGATCCTGTAGGAGGTAACGTCGTGCCGGAACTGCCAGAGGTAGAAGTTATTACTCGGGAATTGAGGTCGATGTTTAAGGGGAAGAGGATAAAAGAAGTCTTAGTTTATGCAGAGAGAGTGATAAGAGGAGTTAGTAAGGATGAGTTTGTTAAGGAATTAACCGGTAAAAGGGTAATAGAGGTTATAAGAAAAGGAAAAGCGATACTGTTTAATGTAGAAGATTTGTGGCTGATAATTCACTTGAAGATAAATGGACAGATATATATTAGTGAAAGCAAACCGCCTTGGAGTATGATTAAATTTAGATTTGAGGGAGAAAAAAGATGTCTTTATCTATGCGATTTTCGAGGTTTAGTGGAAATTCGTTTAAGTAAAGACCCTTACAAAGAGACTTTTCTCGCTAAAATGGGACCAGATGCATTAAGTGAGGAGTTTACTTTTGAATACTTTTATTCGAAAATTAAGGATTCGCGCAGTAAAATTAAATCTCTTATAATGGATCAGGGATTTATTGCAGGAATAGGGAATATATATGCTGCAGAGTCACTGTTTCGTGCCAAAATTCGACCAGATAGAATCGCTAAATCCTTAAGTGAAGAAGAGGCAAAAAAATTATATGTGGCAATAAAGGATGTCTTACAGGATTCTATTTGTTATGGCGCGGCAGTAAAGAAGTATTTTGTAGATGGCAAGGATAGAGGAGACTTTTCAGATAAATTTTTGGTGTATAATCGAGAAGGCCAGCCTTGTCGTATATGTGGAGAGAAGATAGTCAAGATAACTTTATCTGGTCGTGGAACATATTTTTGCCCGGTTTGTCAAGTCTAAGGAGGTGAGAAGATGAAGTTGATAGAACTGTATCGACGAGCGATAGAGATAGGGATTGAGCATGATCCGCGGAGTTCAGAGGATATAGAAGGTGTTATAGATAAATATCGTAGAGAGTATGAGTTGCTTTCTGATAATGAAAAGGCTTTTTTTGATAAATGGTTTTTGGAACATCCTTATGCAGATAGCAGGATTTTATTTGGCGATGAGGAAATAGAGGTTTCTTCAGCATTGGTGGGTATTGACATAGATACATCCGAGATACTTTTTGCAGACAGGTTGAGGGAAAAAGGTAGGAAGATTGATTTAATCATTTCGCACCATCCTTCTGCCCGAGCCTGGTCGCAGTTTTACGAGGTAATGGATATGCAGACTTCGATTCTCGAGTCTTTGGGCGTTAACCCTGTGGTAGCGGAGAAACTCCTCTATGAACGTAAGGGTGAGGTAAAGCGAAAGGTTATGCCTGCCAATCATCACAAGGCATTATCTTGCGCACGGTTATTGAATCTGCCGTGGGTGTGCTTGCATACACCTGCTGATAATTGCGTTTATGATTACCTATCCCAATATTTTTCTCGCAATCCTTATAAGACAGTGGGGGATATTATTGATCTTTTATATGAGATTCCAGAATATCAAGAAGGGGCGCGCAGAGGCACTCCTCCTGTGATATTATTGGGAGATAAATGTTCTCGGGCCGGTAAAATCGCATTGGAGATGACCGGAGGGACTGAGCCTTCGGTGGAAAACTATCAGTTCTTGGCTGCATCAGGAATTGGTACTATTGTTGGTATGCACTTTAGTGAACAGCATTACAAAAAGGCAAAAGAGGCAAAATTAAACTTGGTTGTGGCAGGGCATATGTCGAGTGATACATTAGGCATGAATCTGTTATTGGACCAAATAGAAGATTCACTTGGTTCTATTGAAGTGCTTGAGGTCGCTGGTTTTTATCGGGTAAAACACACTGAAGTCTGATAATGGCATTTCCTGAGAGGTTTATTGAAGAAGTAAAGGCTCGAGCGGATATAGTGGATGTTATATCTTCGTATTTCCCTTTGACTCGTTCGGGGAGTAGTTATAAGGCCCTTTGCCCGTTTCATCGGGAAAAGACACCGTCCTTTTTTGTATCTCCTCATAAGCAAATATATCACTGCTTTGGTTGTGGCAAGGGAGGGAACGTCTTTTCCTTCATAATGGAATACGAGAAGGTATCATTTCCCGAAGCAGTTAAGATTCTTGCCCGACGATATAATGTCCCTATACCGGAGGAGAGTAACAAAGAGGGAGTAAGAGGGCCTTCTGTAAGGAGTTTATGGGCAGTAAATTCTTTAGCAGCAAAGTTTTACCATAGGTTATTATTTACCAAACAAGGTAAATTCGCCTTGGATTATCTGTTCTCTCGAGGCCTTTCATTGGAAACTATAAAGAAATTTTATTTAGGGTATGCCCCCGTTGGTGTTCGGGATCTTTTGAATTTTGCCTTGAGCAAGGGGGCTAATGAAGAGTTGTTGGTTTCTTCTGGTTTAGTTATTAAATCCGACCGTTCAGGTTATTATGATAGGTTTCGTAATCGGATAGTTTTTCCGGTGTTTGACCTTCAAGCGAGGGTGGTTGGTTTTGGTGCAAGGCAATTAGATCCCCAAGATCAGCCGAAGTATCTGAATTCACCCGATACCCCTGTATTTAAGAAATCAAGGTTGTTGTACGGGATGAACTTAGCCCGTAAAGTATCTGAACAAGGGATAATTGTTGTAGAGGGATATATGGATCTAATTGCCTTGCACCAGGCAGGTATTGAGAATGTGGTTGCTACTCTGGGGACTTCACTTACTGAGGATCACCTTCGTTTACTTCAGAGGTTTACTCGGGAGGTCTTTTTTCTATTTGATGCAGATTCTGCTGGTGTTAAGGCTGCACTGCGGGCAGTGAAACTATCACTTCCAATGGAGATTTCAACCAAAGTCTTAAGTTTACCTAATGGTCTTGATCCAGATGAATTCATAAAAACATATGGACCTCAAGGTATTTCTGATCTTATATCTAACTCTTGTGATGGAGCCGAATTTTTGTTCGGACATGTGATTTCTAAATACGATTTAGATGATCCCAAACAGAAATCATTGGCACTCAATGAGTTGTTTGACTTGCTAATAAGTGTCCAAAATAGTATAATACAATCTGGTTATTTTACCTTGTTGAGTCGAAAACTAAAGGTTCCTGAGACAATTATATTTCGGGAATTTGCTAAGGTTAGGTCCCGGTTAGGTAAAAGAGGCAAGGAACGAGAAAGTGCTTTCATTGACGATGTTGATCAAATAAAGGGACCTGCGGTAGAATTGTTGAAGATTGCTCTTTGCTATTCTGATTTTAAGGATCTAATAAAAGAGGTATTATTGCCTACAGATTTTGAGGATGGAGATCTTGCTGTTATATGGGAGGCGGTTCGAGATGGTTCAGATTTGGAATCGATTTTATTAAAGATACAGAATGGAGAGATTGAAGTAAAAGAGACAGTCCAGTCGTGGTTGAACTCTTTGGCATTTTTTGAACCTGCAGATGTAGAGGATTTACTGGTTAGTGCAATGAAAAGTTTGAAAGATAGGCGTCGGCGCAAAAAGATAGAATTTTTGCGTCAGGCAATAAGAGAAAGAGAAAATCAAGGGTTAGATTGTTCGGATTTATTATCAGATTTAAATGAAATGCTTAGGAATTAAAGGAGGGATGAAAGTTGGCCAATATATCTAAGGCTATGGCAGATGAACTAATTTCAGCGGGCAAGAAAAAAGGGTACCTTACTTACGATGAGATAAATGCCATTCTCCCTGATTCTGTTGCCACTGGTGGGGATATAGATGAGATCCTTAGTATGCTCGGAGAGGCGGATATACGTATATTAGATAAGATCCCAGAGCATAGAGATGATATCAAGGTCGAAGAGAAAAAAGTCTCTATGGCTGATGACCCTATACGTTTGTATTTGAAACAGATGGGGCGAATTCCACTCTTAACTCGTGAGCAAGAGTTATCTCTGGCTAAAAAAATTGAGGAAAGAGAAAGATTGTTTCATAAGGTTGTACTTTCTTGTGGTATTGCCAGAAAGCGAATAATATCCCTGGCAGAAAAGATTGCTCAGGGTGAGTTAGACCCAGATGATTATCTAAAAGGGGCAGTAAAGGACAAGCCCGAGAAGGCGATACGTAAGGTAAAAAGACTCCTACTGAATCTTAAGAGGGCAAGAAGCAAGGAAAAGATAGTTGATATAATGATGAAGTTTGGGTGGACCACATCAGTGATATCTGAGATTGCTGATGATTTTAAGGGGATGATAGAGGAAATAGATAGGATCTCTAAAGAGATTGAGCGATTGGAAAAGACAAGTAAAGAGAGGAGTAAGAACCGTATTCAGATATTGAAAGGAAAAAGAAAGGCATTGATAAGAGATCTTGGCCAGCCTTTAAGAGATGCCCGTAAGTTATTAGGAGAGATAATAAGATACAGGAAAGAATATGATTCCGCCAAAAAAGAACTTGTTGAGGGTAACCTGCGTTTGGTTATAAGTATCGCCAAAAAATATAGCAATCGAGGCATGTCGTTTTTAGATTTGATTCAAGAAGGTAATATAGGATTAATGAAGGCGGTTGATAAATTTGAGTATAAAAGAGGATACAAATTTAGCACCTATGCCACTTGGTGGATTCGTCAGGCGATTACCCGGGCAATAGCTGATCAGGCAAGGACTATACGTATCCCTGTGCATATGACAGAGACCATAAACAAGATAATTAGAACTATTCAATCTTTTGTTCAGGAAAAAGGATGTGAACCGACACCAGAGGATATTGCTTCTCGGTTAAAGATGCCAGTAGAAAAGGTGAAAGGAATATTGAAGATTGCCCAAGAGCCGATTTCTTTGCAAACTCCTATTGGTGATGATGGAGATACGTTTTTTGGTGATTTTATTGAAGACAAGATGGCTGCTTCGCCCTCCAAGGCAACAATGCGTTCTATCTTAAAAGAAGAAATACGTGAGGTCCTGGATACCTTAGGTGACAGGGAGAGGGATATATTAAAGTTGAGGTTTGGCATTGATGATGGGTGCCCTCGGACCTTAGAGGAGGTCGGTTCTATATTTAAGGTTACGCGTGAGAGGGTGCGACAAATAGAGACAAAGGCGCTTAAAAAGTTGAGGCATCCAATACGAGCCAGAAAACTTCGACAATATATAGACCTTTTGACCTCATAAGGTAAATTGCCGATTATTCGACTGTAATTATCATACCTTTAGGATGGATTTATGTTATGGGAAAATCATTTGTGGTAGTTGGTACAGATACAGGTGTAGGCAAGACAATTGTCAGCGCAGGACTTCTTTTTTCCTATCGCGTTGCTGGGATGGAAGCAGGTATTCAGAAATGGATCTCTACGGGTGATATATCTGGCTTTTCTCAAGACGTTGATTTTATCTTAAATGTGGCAGGGATTTCTCGTAATTTCTTCCCTGGTATTAGCGATAGGCATCTTAACCCATTTTCTTTTATCTATCCAGCCTCACCACACTATTCGTCTAAGATGCATCGGAAGAGAATAGATCTATCCGAAATAAAATCCCTTTTCCAGGAGTATGCCTCCCTAATGGATATATTAATAGTAGAGGGAGTAGGAGGAGTATTAGTCCCACTTACCCAAAAGGTCCTATTAATTGATGTTATAAAAGATTTAGATTTGCCAGTTCTGTTGGTAGTGAAGAATACTCTGGGTGCGATAAATCATTCACTGCTTACAATTCATGTGTTACGTAGTAGAGACATAAAAATATTAGGTTTGGTGTTTAATGATGGATTTAGTTGTAGTATAGATATAAAGAAGGATAATATAAAAACCATTTCCAGATTAGGGAAAATAACGGTGTTGGGGCAGATACCGTTTATGGAGGATATTCGAGACTATAAGGTGGTCTTTGATGGAATACGTAAAGGAATTGACCAGAGATTATAACGAATTAATGCATTGGGACAAAAAACACCTCTGGCATCCATACACTCAACATAAAGAATATTCCTCTATAGATCCACTTTATGTAGTTAGGGCCAAAGGTATATATCTCTATGATGTCAATGGAAAGGTCTACTATGATACCATATCATCTTGGTGGTGCAATATACTTGGACATGGACGGAAGGATCTTGTTAAGGCTATTTGCCAGCAGGCAAATCGCTTAGATCATACCTTATTTTCGGGTGTTGTCCATTCTCCAGCAGTAGAACTTACTCGAGAGATAAGCCGATTTTTGCCTTCTCATCTTACGCGATTTTTTTTCTCTGACAACGGTTCTACTGCAATAGAGGTTGCGATTAAAATGGCCTTTCAGTACTGGAAAATGAAGGGCGAAAGACGGAACTTATTTTTATTCTTAGAAGACAGTTACCATGGGGACACCATTGGTGCAATGAGTGTTAGTGGGACATCCCAGTTTAATAGCTATTTTAAAGATCTCTTTTTTAAGGCAAAATCTGTTCCGAGTCCGGCTATTGATTGGCAAAGGTCATTGGATCGAATAGAATCTATTCTGAAAAAGAAAACATCTGAAGTCTGTGCGCTTTTGATAGAGCCTTTGCTGCAATGTGCAGGGGGGATGAAAGTTTATCCTGTTGAATTTCTGAATGGCCTTGAAGTGTTACGGAGAAAATATAACTTCTTTGTAATATGTGATGAAATTGCAGTAGGGTTGGGCAGATTGGGAAGTTTTTTGGCCTGTCAGGGCAGTTCGTTAAGACCGGATTTTGTTTGTTTAAGCAAAGCATTGACCAATGGGATGCTTCCGCTTGCCTTGACGATTACAACAGAAAAAGTTTTTA
>JAMOOT010000099.1 GCA_027065215.1 Candidatus Omnitrophota bacterium
TTCCCTACCAATATACCTGCGTATCTTTTCTTCCAAAGGAACCTTTATTTATGCATTATTGGCACTGTCAATAAGCATTTTTTTAACGATCTTATAGGTCAAGCACGGGGATGAAACTTTCGATGGGCCTCCTTGCGTTGTGAGATCTGAATATGGGTATAGATCTGGGTAGTAGCGATTGAACTGTGTCCAAGAAGGTCCTGAACTACCCTCAAATCTGCCCCTCCCTTCAAGAGCTCAGTAGCGAAACTGTGACGCAGAAGATGAGGCCCTTTACCTTCCGCCTTAACCCCCGATTGCATCAAGGCCCATTTGACCAATTTCCACAGACTTTGGCGCGAGATGGGGCCTCCCATTCGATTCAAAAACAAATATCCTCTTTCCCCTGCTTTTACTAATAAAGGCCTTTCCTTCTCCATATAATCTCTAAGCAACAACTCAGCTCGTCGGCCAAACGGAACCACCCTTTCCTTCCCTCCCTTCCCTACGACTCGAATAAAACGAGAACCAAAATTGATGTCTGGAAGTTTTATTCCCACTAACTCCGAGACCCTTAACCCTGCTGAAAACAAAAGTTCAAGTGCCGATGCATCTCTATAGGGAAATTTCCGCTTGCTGTTCAAAATCTGGTTAATCATATTATCTACCACATCCGTTCCCACCACATCTGGTAGTCTTTGCTCTGTTTTTAATCCTGACACTACGGAAAAAGGATATTCCTTTATTTCTCCTTCCCGATAGAGGAATTTATAAAAACCTCTCAAGGCAGAGATAGCCCGATTAATCGAATTCTCCGATGGCCTTCTCTTTGATAAAAACCGTAAAAAGTCCTGCCAATTCTCAATAGAAAAATTACGATAATCAATCTGCTTAGAGGAAAGAAAATTAACAAATAGATCCAAATCTTCTTGATAAGAAAGCAAGGTGTTGATGCTAAGCCCCCTCTCTATCGATAAATAATCAAGATATGCATCTATAAGAGTTCGCATAGAAATGGATTGGATTCCAATTCATCTTTTAGAACCGTAATCTCTCCATGGCCGGGATAAACCATAAGATCACCAGAAAGTGAAGCAAGTTTGAGTAAAGAAGATTGCATGGCCTCATAATCCCCACCTGGCAAATCCGTCCTGCCGATACTTCCTTTAAACAGTGTATCTCCTGTAAATAGAGCATGATCTATCAGTAGAGATACACTACCCAAGGTATGACCGGGGGTGTGGATAACCTCTATATCGAATGGACCTATATTTAATCTTTCATCCTCGGAAAATGCATAATCACCTGGAGGAGACACAATCGATAAAGAAAAATGAATCGACAAATTTAGATTCGGATCTGTAAGCATAGCCGCATCCAAAGTATGGATGTATATAGGCACTGAAAAGAATTGATTGCCTCCTATATGGTCAAAGTGCCCATGCGTGTTAACTATTGCAATTACATCAACCCCCAGATCATCAACTTTAGTCTTGACCATCTGCGTTGCGGGATCTATTACTATGGCCTCTTTCCCGGCAACAATTAGATAGGAATTAGTCTCTAATTCGCCGTTTACTATCCTAATCACATCCATATGTTATCCCATTACTTAATAATTAGACTTTTATAAAACTCTTCGCTCTGACGACTTGGAAGAAATTCCCGATGAAAGTCTCTTCTCAATTCCTCTATGCGATTCTTTATCCTGGTAAGGGGGAGTCTTGACCGCTGTAGTTCTTCCAGATCAGAATATATCTTTCGTAACTTTTGCACATATCCCTGAAGTTTTGCCTTTTTGTCTGGGTAATCATCGGGTAGATAGTCATTGAGTATCTCAAGATTTCTTATCGCCTGCTCAACGCTCTCCCTCTGACGCTTACGACTTTTAGAATCAATCGAACTTCTAAACTCGTCAATCCAGACCTTCGCAAAGACAAAGTGCCTTTCATAGGCCATTCTTGGATCTAAGTGATACTCAGATTTTGGGGCAATGACCTGACCGGCCTTCTCCTTGGGTTTCCGAATAAACTTTTTCGTGATACCCGTGCATCCACTTAAAATAAAAGAAAGCACCAAAACTATAACGATTCGATTCATACTTACTCCTCAGCCGTTACTCGTAAAACCTCTTCAAATGTCGTTATGCCTTGCAGAAACAACTCAAACGTATTCTGCCTTAATGTACGCATTCCACAATGCGCTACAGCAAATTCCTTAATCTCCTGGGAAGTATCCCCTCTTAATATCATCTGCCTTATCTTATCGTTCAATGTCAAGGTCTCAATCGTGGCTATTCGTCCCAAATACCCAGTATTACGACACTTCTCACACCCTTTCCCTTTATAGAATACCACCCCTTCGGGATATTCAAAACCCTCTTTCTCAAAGGCCTCAGGAGGTATCTCTACTTCCTGTTTGCAATGCGGGCATATTCTTCGGCATAATCTCTGCGCAGAGGTCAAAACCAAAGAAGATGCAACTAAGAAGGGTTCAACCCCCATATCTATCAATCGGGTTATCGCGCCAGCGGCATCATTGGTATGCAACGTACTCAAGACC
>JAMOOT010000100.1 GCA_027065215.1 Candidatus Omnitrophota bacterium
CAAGACACGAAAGGGGGGTATATGGGCAAAAAGGCATTAGGGAGAGGGTTATCGGATCTATTAGGAGGGTCTTCTCCAGATGACTTGGTCGGTCATCCTTTGGTTCGAAATGTCCCTATAGATAGGATTTCTCCTAATCCGTTCCAGCCGCGTACTGATTTTCCCGAGGAAGAGATACGGGAATTGGCTGACTCTATATCCCGTTCAGGTCTTTTGCAGCCTTTGGTGCTTAGGCAGCAACGGGGGACAGATAAGTTTGAATTGGTGGCCGGGGAAAGGCGATTAAGGGCATTAAGATTGTTAGGGTGGGAGGCCTGTCCTGCCGTTGTTCGGGATGTAGATGACAGAGATATGGCCCTCTTGGCAGTGATAGAGAATGTTCAAAGAGAGAATCTTTCCCCTATGGAGGAAGCAAGGGCATATCGAGCCTTGATGGAGAAATTTTCTCTTACTCAGGAGGAATTGTCTCGTTTGATAGGAAAATCACGTCCTTATGTTGCTAATATCTTGCGATTGTTGTCTCTCCCTCCGGAGGTGCAAGAGAAGGTAGATCAAGGGGCGATATCTTTTAGTCAGGCACGGGAGTTGTTGTCAGGCTCACCTTCTCCTGAGGAGATAAGACATCGGGCAGAAGCCGTGGTGCGGGAAAGGGTGACGGTGAGGGAGATAAGACAGAAACGAATCGTTGATCCGTTTGTAAGGCGATTCGAAGAGACACTACAGACTCTATTGGGGACAAAGGTTGTCTTAGAACATAATAGCCGTAAAAATCGTGGCAAGTTGGTTATAGAATATTATTCGTTGGAGGATTTGGATAGGATTATGGATATATTACGACAAGGAAGGGGGAATAATAATGAAAGAAGCGGTTTTGGTGTTAATTAAACCAGATGCCCTACAGAAGAGCCTTACAGGGAATATACTCAGCCGAATATCTTCTACGGACCTGGAGATAATTGGGGCCAAGGTAGTGAAGGTTTCACGGGAATTGGCTGAGGCCCACTACGCCCATCTTAAGGATAAACCATTTTTCGAGGATGTTATCGACTACATCTGCGGGAATCAGCATGGAAAGCATAAAGTAATTGCCTTGGTTTATTACGGAGAGAATGCGGTATCCCAGTTAAGGACATTGGCGGGTGCAACGAATCCAGAGGAGGCAGACCCTACTACCATCCGTGGTGCCTATGGGCGCATCACTACTAAGGGGGTCTATGAAAATGTGATTCATGTTTCAGATTCTGTAGAATCGGCTGAACGGGAGATAAAGATGTGGTTTTCTCCAGATGAATTGATAGTAGATCTGTATCCTTCTCGCACGATGGTAGAAGGGACGCGAGTTATAAGGATATGGGAATAAATGTTCCACGTGGAACAATTTTGTCCCGATGGTGTGTTGTTCCTTTGCGATGCAATGTTCCACGTGGAACATCGGATATGATGAGGTTGGTGTGCGTAACGTTTTGTCGTTATTGTTCCACGTGGAACATTGGAGGGGGTAGATGTTTTCAGGGATGACGGGTTTTGGAACCGTTCAGGTAGAAGAAGAATGGGGCACGGTAAGGGTGGAGGTTCGAAGTTGGAATGGGAAGGGGTTGGATATCTCTATAAGGGGCCCTTTTCTTCTCCCTGAGTGGGAATATGTCCTACGGCAGGAGATTAAGGCCTTTGGTATATATCGAGGAACGATAAGAGTCGATCTCTTTGTTCAAGTCAGGAATGCAGAGTACGAGGTGGTGGTTAACAAGGGGCTTATGTCTTCTTTGTTAGAAGGCCTTTCGGAATACCCGCAATTAAATGAAAAATTTAGTATATACGATGCGGTGAAAATACCAGGGCTTGTTCAATATTATCTTAAGGATCCATCTCGGATTACACCCTCCCTTTTAGGGGCAGTTCGTCAAGCAGTTAAGTCCCTTATGGATATGCGGAAGAAAGAGGGGCGGGAGATATTCCAACTTGTTCAGTCTCTTGTAAAAGAGTCTGCGGATCTCTCGCGCAAGATAGAAGAGAGGGTCCATGACCTTGATAAAGCAGGCTTCTTTGACATAAGGGAGGAAACATCTTCCTTTAGAAAGGATGTGCATGAGGAAGTAAAAAGATTAAAAATGAATATTAAAATTTTTAGAAACAAAATGAGGGAGAAAGGGCCGAAGGGAAAGGCAATGGATTTCATTGCCCAGGAGATCTTACGGGAAGCCAATACATTCTTGGCCAAGATAGTAGATGCAGAACTCTCGGGTTATGCATTAGCCTTAAAACTACGTGCTGATAGGATAAGGGAGGTTGTGCAAAATGTCGAATAAACTCATAATTATCTCTGGGCCTTCAGGGGTAGGAAAGACTACTATCGGCAAAAAATTATTGGAGGATCCGCAGATTAAAGCGAGAGTGAAAAAGGTGCCTACCCATACCACGCGCCCTCCTCGCCCAGGGGAAGTAGATGGTGAGGATTACGTGTTTGTTACCAAGACCGAATTTGCACTGGAACTATCTTCTGGTAATTTTTTAGAATGGATAGAGATCT
>JAMOOT010000101.1 GCA_027065215.1 Candidatus Omnitrophota bacterium
CAACGGAACAGGTATAAGCGGAAAATGGGAACTTGCAGGACATTCAACAATCTTCAACGGCTGGGGAGAAATCCTAACCACAGCAAAAGAATCAGAAGGCATATTTATCGCTGATTTAAACCTAAATGAAGTCAAAAAAATAAGAGAACAGCTCCCTTCCCTTGCTGATTCTAAGATTTTCAGGGAGCTGTACTCTAAGTAAATATTTTAAAAGGAGCGTCTTCCCTTTTCTTTATCTCGCCGTTTCTTATAGCATCTTCGATATCTTTCACTGCTTTCTCTCTCATTTTTCTAAGATGCTCCTTCTCGTCTCTTATTCTGCCGCGCTCTTTTGCAACTTTTAGCAGTCTCTCACCCGTTTTTCTTCCTATATGCTTTATTGTCTCTTTTGGGAAAAATGTGGCACCGCATCCTGGACATCTGTAAACTTCTATATCCTTCACTTCCATCATCTCACCTTTTACAGGCCTTCTAAAAGGCGTTACAACCTTCATCATCTCTCTACCACAGAATTTGCATCTCACCTTTAGGCACCTCCTTTAAAAAGATAGGGGAGCTAAGCTCCCCCTGCTCTTATTTTTTAACCTTTTACCTTAACTCTCCAAGGCTTACCATGCTCTTTCTCGTATTCAACTTCTCTTAATGTCTTCCTGCTTAGATAGATTCTTGTTGGGTCAACAATCATTCTCAATACTTTGAGCTGCTCAATTGTTGGAGAAGGTGTTTCTGGGATATCATCCGTTGGTTTGAGCACCTTACCACTTCTATCCTTCAGTTCCCAACCAACATTCTCAATAACATCCTTTAAGCTAACGCCTGGATGAACACTTCTCAATCTCATATCATAGACGCCATCTTCTGGATAGTTCTCAAGAACGCAGATATCAGAAGTCATTAAACCTTTACCACCTCTTGGTGCACCGTAATCCCATCTTGTCTCTCCTTCTGGGCCCCTTGCTGCAGCCATTGTTGTCAGATAGCATGTGTTAGGTGGGAATCTTCTCTTCTCTTGAACCATAATAGCAAGTGTAAAGTCAGACTGCTGACCGATTGGGTTAGCACCACCAGAACCTGTGAACCTTACAGCAGGTCCAAGCTTAACATCATTCTCTCTCTCTTTTTGGCTTCTTTCACCCTTCTTTATGATTGATGGCCAATACCCGTCTTTTCCGAGTTTCTCCTTATCCCAAATAGCAGTGGAGTTTATATTTCCATACTCGTCGTACTCTGCGCCACCCAAGACACCACCAGTAACATAACCGCGCTGCTCATATGTTCCAAATGCATCAGCCATAGAAAGAGCTGTTGAAGACATATATGTTCCGCGGATATCAGCAACAGATATTGGAACATGCTCAAACTTAGGGTCAAGCATTCCAGCTTCCATAACTGTTATTGCAGCTGGGTTAATCGTGTGCTGGGCTTCTGCCATTGTCAAAACAGGCAAACCTGTTCCAACAAACATAGAAGCGCCGTAAGGAATCATTGTCGAACCAGCAATAGCAAGAAGCTCAATCGTTGTAAATTCATCAGGTGGAAGGTCATACTCTTTGCAGTATGCTTCGTATTCGGTATCCGAAATGCCAGATTTAAACCCTTTAACTAATTCTATAATTTCATCAACACTTGCTATTTTTACAGGTACTTCTACTGCCATGTTAACCTCCCATTACTTTCCAATAGGTCTATACAGATCAGGTTTATAACCATACTTAGCATCTGCCCTAAGCTCATAGAGTCTCTTGAATCCCGTAGCACCGCTTGGACATGTGTACTTGGCTTCAATATTTCCAAACTTGAAATAGTCCGTTCCAACCTTATTTTCTAAGAAGTCCCACTCATCCTTACCGACTATATTGTGCCAGTATTCAGCCAACGCCTTCTTTCCATCATTTGTACCAGCTGCTCTATTGGCCTTGATATAGAACATCCACCACATCCAGTCGTAGTCATAGTAATATGTTGAACCTGTTGGATAGCAGCCCCAAGGAGCTTCCACAATTGCATCAACATGCGTGAACGGTATATGGTTCTCAGAAGGTCTGAATCTTAACTCTTCTTCTGGGACAATCTTCTCTGCAGAGATTACCAAGTATTTTGCAGAGATAGACTGCTCAACATCAGGAACAAGCAATCCTTCAATTCTTGCTGTTCCCAATTCTCCAACTCTCTGAACATGTGTAGTTGTTACATAAGGAATTGCTGGTGGATAAAGTATTGCTATAGGTCCTTTTTTGCCTGTATATTTATTGACTCTTTTTCTTAAAGCTTCATAATATATACCGTCTTCGATTGCTGCTGTTTTGTTCATTGTCGGCTCAGGCTCATCGCCTGGGCTGTATTTATTGTTAGGATCATACTGATGTGGTCTTAGACCCCATGCATCAAATGGGTCTTCAATTATTGCGTGTCTCTTTGGTGGAATATCTGGATGTATCCACATACCGTTTTCATCCTTGCCTCTTAGACCTGCTTCACCAAATGTGTCATACTCAAGCAGGTCAGAACCGAGCTCCGTCATTCCAG
>JAMOOT010000102.1 GCA_027065215.1 Candidatus Omnitrophota bacterium
AGTGGTGGGAGCCGGGTTAGGTCTAGCAGCCGGGATGGTTATAGACCCTATTGAACCAGATATTGCCAAACCAGAACCAGCACAGCTCTCAGTACCAACTGCTATGGAAGGCGTACCTATCCCCGATGTGCTTGGGATTTCACAACTAAGTGGGAATTTTATCTGGTATTGTTGTCCCAGAACTGAGGAAATAAAAGAAGAGACAGGTGGAGGGAAAGGTGGTGGCAGCGGCGAAGAGGTGGTAGTAGGATATAAATATTATCTCTCTTTTGCTATTGGACTATGTAGAGGGCCTGTAGATGTCCTTCATTGTATTTACGATGGCGATACATTGCTCTGGGAAGGTCCTTTGTCCCTTTCTGATGCAACAAATGGTCAGGTGACCATTTCCATTGAAAACAGAGGAGTAATTAATTTTTATTTTGGCACACAAAACCAAACACCTAATAGCTTTATGAGCGAAAGAACAGGATGTTTTATACCATATAAAGGTCTATGTTATGCAGTTTTTGAAGATTTTATGATAGGCCAGTATAACCGTGTTGGAAACTTGCAGTTTGTGATAAAGAAAAGGCCTGAATATAGCTTTAGTTCTTTAGAAAGCATCGGAGATTATAATTATAATCCAGCACATGCCATATATCATCTTTTAGTCACAGACGCAGGACTACCTCCTAATAAAATAGATGAACAATCATTTGCTGATGCTGCAAATACATTATCACAGGAAAATCTCGGCATAAGCATACTAATGAAGGCGGAAGAGCCTCTTATACGCTATATTGAAACCATCTGTCAGCACATAAGGGCATGTCTATATGTCAATGCTGAAGGAAAAATTGCCATCAGGCTTTATAGAAAAGATGTACCAGTGGAAGATATGATAGTGATTACTGAAGACGATATTTTAGAAGAAATTGGTCTTGAGAGACAAAATATGATTGAAGCAAAAAATGAGGTCCAGGTGCAAACAAATACTATAATAGAAGAATGAAAAAAATAGAGCTAAATTATAATCATTACTTATATGGTGAACTCCAAATTCAATATAATCGTATTTTGGAGACACATGGATATCCTGGTAGTAGTGGTGTATTATTGCCCTGGCCTACAGTCCCTTCAAGTCTACCAGGTGCATCAGCAAGATCAGGAGGAGCAGCGGGAGCACCTGGAGGTACAGCAAAGCCAAATCTTATGAATCCTGGGTTTGTGATTCGGTATATATTAAATCCACAAAATCCACAACAAATATATTATGTTGTCTTAGCTTGGAATCCTATTACTTTACCACCTGATTGTGAAGGCTTTCCCGGAAGTGCAAGTGAATATTGGCACCCTGCTATAATTCCTAATACTAAAGTTTATAGAAGTGGAGGTTTAGAGGACGGAGTTTGGTTCTCTATTCCTACAGGGGATTTTGAAGGTAATAGTAGTTGGGTCTTGATGTTTGATTCTTTAAGTGATGGTAGGTTGTTAGTGGCAACAGGAAAGCATGTCTACATAGAAACAGCTAAAGGGAGCAATGAATATGAAACTGTTGCAACTGTGGCCTATAATATGGATCCTGCTTTTTTGATTCTTAGTCCTGATAAACAAAAGGTAGCTCTCGGATTAGGTTATAAAATGTCTTATGATGATCCACCAAAGCCTATTTTAGTTTTCCCTGTTGATATCCTTGATTCAAGTTCTCCGCCTTTGCTTATAGATGAGAATGGAAATCCTTGTTCAGGAGTAACAGCATATGATGTTAATTATTATTCAGCAGTGTGGAGAGATAATCAGTATCTTTTTGTAGATGGAGGTAGGTGGCCTGCACCTCCATATCAAAGTGGTGTAGGGATGTTGGACACTAATGATCCTAATGATACAGGAATTGGGATAGTTATCAATATCCCAGGTTCTTCCAGTGGAATATGTTTTGACAAATATGGTAATTTTTTTTGCGGAGTAGGCTTTAATGGAAGTGAAGGCCTTACAGGGGAAATTTACTATTTTACTCCTGCGCAAATAGATTACGCAATTTATCAGGATCCAATTGATTTTCTTGATAATGGACAATATCTATGCACTAGCCTCAGTGCAGGGCATATGTTGATTACTCCTAATGATGAATTAGTAGTTTGTGGAGGGGATTGCTTTGGCACAACTGGACAAATAGGCTACGCAGAAATTTTTCAGTTGTCCTATTCAGAAGGTGGTTTAATTTGTGTAGATAGCAGCAAGCAATTAATACTTGACCCTTGTCAAAATGACTCGGCAGCAGGACCACTTTGTCTGATAAAGGAAGAATAAATATAAACACACCTAACAGGAACGTGCTATGAGCATTAAAATTAAGCAAAGTGCCATAAGGGTAAAGAATACAGCTGTTATAAGGACAGTAGGACAGAACAATGTAAAAAAGATAAACCTGCCTCTTTTTACTGATATTGAAGCTGCCTCCTGGGCTGCTCAAAGAATCCTTGCAGAGCTTTCTTATCCCCTTGCAAGGGTTACTTTAACAGTAAATAGAAAAGCCTTTC
>JAMOOT010000103.1 GCA_027065215.1 Candidatus Omnitrophota bacterium
GGTAATGTATCTAAACCGATTTTGTGAAGCCAAGGATACATTTTTGGAGTATGGCAAGAACATAGTTAACGCCTTTAAGGAGTATCAAGACAAGGGCTATTTAGAGATAATTACCTGTGGCGCAACTCATGGCTTCTTCCCATTAATGGAGACCACCAAAGCCTCAATAAGGGCACAGGTAGGTGTGGCTGTGGATCTTCATAATAAGGCGCTTGGCCGGGCGCCAAAAGGTATATGGTTGCCAGAGTGTGGTTATCACCCCGGACATGATGAGATATTAAGAGAGTATGGGATAAGATTTTTCTTTGTAGAGTCCCATGGTATTCTGCATGGAACTCCCAGACCTAAATATGGGGTATACGCGCCGGTTTATACTCGCTCGGGAGTAGCAGCCTTTGGTAGAGATATGGAATCTTCAAAACAGGTTTGGTCTGCTGTAGAAGGTTATCCAGGAGATTACTGGTATAGAGATTTTTACCGTGATATTGGTTATGATCTTGAATTCGATTACATCAAACCTTATATTCAGCCTAATGGGCTACGTATGCATACGGGTATTAAATACTATCGCATAACAGGAAAGACTGATGATAAAGATGTTTACAATCCTGATATTGCTATGCAGAGGGCAGCCGAACATGCAGGGAATTTTATGTTCAACAGGGAAAAACAAGTAGAGTACCTTGCCAGTATAATGGATCGCAAGCCCATAATTGTTGCTCCCTATGATGCCGAATTATTTGGACATTGGTGGTTTGAAGGGCCTTTATGGCTGGAGTTTCTGTTTAAAAAGATTCATTATGATCAAAGGACTATCAAGACAATTACTCCCTCGGAATATTTGGCAGAATACCCAAGAAATCAAGTGGTAACACC
Organism: Candidatus Omnitrophota bacterium; assembly: GCA_027065215.1. Taxonomy (GTDB): domain Bacteria; phylum Omnitrophota; class Gorgyraeia; order S143-82; family S143-82; genus S143-82. Next base: position 877 of record JAMOOT010000103.1, read on the forward strand.
TTCTTTTTCAAGTTGGGGATGGAAAGGTTACTGTGAGGTTTGGCTTGATGGGTCAAATGATTGGATTTACAAGCACCTGCACAAGGCCTCTGAGAGAATGACGGAGTTGGTTAAAGAGTATGGACATTATGGGGATCCACTTGTTCAACGAGCGCTTAAACAGGCACTGCGGGAACTATTATTGGCCCAGAGTTCTGATTGGGCATTTATAATGCACACCGGAACACATGTAGAATATGCAGTAAATAGGACAAAAGAACACCTCTTGAATTTCATTGATCTTTATGAAGATATCAAATTTGGGGCAATAAATGAAGAAAAATTGAAAAAAATGGAGGAGAAAAACAATATATTCCCAGATATAAATCCGTTAGTACATGTGTAAGCGAATGAGTTATCTAAGGGATAGTGCTTGAATTAGGATTGATTTTGTATTTTTTGTTATTTATGATTAGTGGTAAATCCTGACGTTTGTTTTTATTTTAATCTTTATAGAATTTTTTGTTGCGAAATGAATTTATATTGCATATAGTATATAGTCTTGAGGATGGTTAAGTAATATCGAGAAAGGGAAGGATAAATGAAGAAGATGCTAAAATTAGGTTTGCCCAAAGGGAGTCTCCAAGAATCCACGTTTAGATTATTTGAGAAGGCGGGGTTTAGGATATCGGTCAGTTCTCGTTCTTATTTTCCTCATATAGATGACCCTGAAATAGATCCTGTTTTGTTAAGGGCACAGGAGATGGCCCGTTATGTCCAGGAGGGGATACTTGATTGTGGAATAACCGGATACGATTGGATCCTTGAAAATGAGGCCGATGTGGTAGAGATATGTGATTTAGAGTATGCCAAACAAAGTAAAACAAAAGTGCGGTGGGTAATTGCAGTAGATAATGATTCAGAGATACAAAAGGTGGATGACTTACAAGGCAAGCGCATAGCCACAGAATTGGTCGGTGTGGTGAAACGATACTTAGCAGAAAGAGGGATCTCTGCTGATGTAGAATTTTCTTGGGGGGCTACTGAGGTGAAGGTGAAAACCGGTTTAGTAGATGCAATCGTTGATTTAACCGAGACGGGAAGGAGTTTACGGGCAAATAATCTTAGAATAGTAGAGACAGTATGTTATTCTACTACTAAATTTATTGCAAACAAGCAGGCCTGGCAAGATCCTTGGAAAAAGGACAAGATGGAACAAATAGCCCTTCTCTTAAAGGGTGCATTGGAGTCTGAAGGAAAGGTTGGATTAAAACTTAATATACATAAGGATAATTTAGATAAGGTATTGGAAGTTCTTCCGGCCTTAAATGAGCCAACTATATCGCACCTGAGTAAACAAGATTGGTTTGCAGTGGAGACAGTGCTGGAAGAAAATCAGGTTAAGCGTCTAATACCGGAACTTAAAAAGCGTGGAGCCGAAGGAATTATAGAATACGGGTTGAATAAGGTTATTCGATGAAAAGGAGGAAAATATTATGCCGTGCGGGAGGAAACGTAAGAGAAAAAAAATAAAGACTCATAAGAGAAAAAAATTACGCAAGAGAAACCGTCATAAGAAGAGAAAATAAGGGCCCTTAAACTGAGGGGTGGGATGTGAAACGAATTATTGTGGTGTTTTTATTTTTCTTTATGTGCCTTTCAGTGCGTAGTTATGCATCACCACTTACAGTATCACCAAGGGCAAAGGCCTATCAGTTGTTCCTTTTAGGAACAATTTTGGAGGCCGACGGCGATGTTGAAACCGCATTGCAATTGTATAATCAAGTGCTTGAACTTGATCCCAAGGCATCACCGGAAGTCTATTACCGTATTGCCAATATATATATGGTATTAGGGAAGAGTGAATCCACTGAGAAAGTATTGAAACAAGTAATCCAAAAATTCCCTGATGAGTTGGGTGCCTATCTATGGCTTCTTCGTCTACTATTGCAAGAAGGAAAACTCAAAGAGGCAGATTCATATTACGAGTCTCTCTTGAAGAAGGCAATACAACTTTCCCCTGATGACGGAAAAGAGTTATATAGATATTTAGGTGAGTATTACCTGAAGAAAGGGAAACATCAGAAGGCAATAGAATATTTAAAGCGAGCAGTAACATCTAAAACTGTGGACCCAGAACCCTATTTTCTCTTAGGTGCCCTCTATTATCAACAGGGAGATGTTCAGGCAGGGATATCATATATGGAGAAGGCAATTCAAAAGAATCCCGATTATGATTTAGCCCTTAATTTTTTGGGATATATCTATATTGAATTGGGCAAGAACTTGGATAAGGCAGAAAAATTATTGAAACGGGCGATTGAGATAAATCCAGATGAACCGGCTTATCTGGATAGTTTGGGGTGGTTATATGTCAAAAGGGGTGACCTTGATAAGGCAGAGCAATATCTAAAACAGGCAGCGATAAAGGAGGACCCGGAGATCTATTATCACTTAGGTATTCTTTATATGAAAAAGGGACAAAATGATAAGGCTAAGTCTTATCTTGGATTGGCATTGGCTTGGGCAGAGGAGGGATCAAAGATTAAGGAAAAGATATTAGACGCATTGAAAAAGATAGAAGGCGCACATTCTTCAAAGGATAAAGAAATCCGGGGAGATGAAAAACATAAAAACAAGGATGAATAATGTTCCCTCTCACTAAAAATGTCAAACAATTGGAATCGATTGCTAAAGAAGTGCGAGCCTTGATTATCAAGATGTTGGCTAAAGCTGGCTCTGGGCATCCGGGAGGTTCTCTGTCAGCCGTAGAGATACTTACAACCCTTTATTTCTCTGTAATGCGTCATGATCCCCAAAATCCTCACTGGGAAGATCGGGATAGGTTTCACTTATCCAAGGGACATGCCTGTCCGGTCTTATATGCGGTATTGGCCAAAACTGGGTATTTTGATGAATCTGAACTATGGACACTACGAAAATTTGGTTCAATGCTTCAAGGCCATGCAGACCGTCGAACTCCGGGAATAGAAATATCTACTGGCTCATTGGGGCAGGGATTGTCTATTGCATTGGGCATGGCTTTGGGGGCAAGAGTGGCAAGAAAAAACTATAGGGTTTATTGTCTATTAGGGGACGGGGAGATCCAAGAAGGGAATGTTTGGGAGGCTGCAATGGCAGCTGCACATTACAATGTAGGAAATCTCTGTGCTATCTTGGATTATAATAAGTTTCAGATAGACGGAAGTGTTGACGAAATAATGAGTTTGGAACCTATTGAGGATAAATGGGAGGCCTTTGGGTGGCATACGATTGTGATTGATGGCCATGATATATCGGACCTAATATCCGCATTTGAACAGGCAAAAGAAATAAAGAAAAAACCTACGATAATCATTGCCCAAACAATAAAAGGAAAGGGCGTTTCGTTTATGGAACATGTAGTGGACTTCCATGGGAGGGTTCCATCTCCAGAAGAAGAAAAGAAGGCATTGGAGGAGATACTGGGAAATGAGTGAATTGCTTTACTCTCGAGATTTTTACGGCAAGGCATTGGTGGATTTGGGAAGAGAAAGAAAGGATATAGTTGTATTAGATGCAGACCTATCCGGTTCTACTCGAACCGCAAAATTTAGAGATGAATTTCCTGATAGATTTTTTAATATTGGAGTTGCTGAACAAAACCTTATGGGTATTTCTGCGGGGCTTGCCAGTTGTGGATTTACGGTCTTTGCAAGTAGTTTTGCTATTTTTGCTACTGGTCGGCCGTGGGATCAAATAAGAAACACGATCTGTGCTAATCATCTTAACGTCAAGATAGTTGCTACTCACGCCGGTATAACAGTAGGGGAAGATGGTGCCAGCCACCAGGCTAATGAAGACATTGCAATTATGCGAGCAATTCCTAATATGCGGGTTATATCTCCATGCGATGCATTTGAGACCTATGAGGTGATAAAAGCGATTGCTGATATCCCTGGCCCATTTTATGTCCGAATGGGACGATCTAAATCTCCAGTAGTTGAAGAAAGGGCCCACCATTTCCAATTTGGAAAAGGGCAAATTCTGCGCAATGGGAAAGATTGTTTTCTGTTTGCTCATGGATTAATGGTCTATAATTCTCTTCGGGCAGCAGAGCATCTTGAAAAGGAGAAGATTTCAGTTGGAGTAGTAAATATGCCAACCATAAAACCACTTGATGAAGAGTTGGTTTTGGATATAGCATCGAAGATTAAGAAGATAGCAGTTTGTGAAGAACATTCTGTTATTGGAGGATTGGGCTCAGCAATATCTGAATTGTTGAGCCAAAAGCAACCTGTAAAGATGACTTTGATAGGAATAGGAGATGTCTTTGGCCAATCAGGAAGCCCTGATGAACTCCTGAAGGCCTATGGACTTGATATCGATTCCATTGTAAGCAAAGTTAGAGACCTTGTTAGGAATACTTAATCCTTAGGAATGGATGTCCTCCTTGCCCCAGCAAAATTGAATTTGATTCTTGAGATAGTTTCTAAAAGATCGGATGGATATCACAATATCGAGAGTTTATTTGCCCGAATATCTCTTTACGATGTAATCCATATACAGACCCTGCCTTCGGATCACATAGAGATTCAGGTTAAGTTTAAGTATCAAGATATTTGTGAAAAAGAAAACAGCGTTTACCGTGCAATAGAACTCTTTTCCTTATACTCGGGGCTGAAATTAAAGGCAACAGTGGATGTTCATAAATACATCCCTTCCGGTGCAGGATTGGGTGGAGGTTCAAGTGATGCTGCGGCGGTTTTAATGTATCTAAATCAAAAATTTCCCTCTTTCTCTCATAACGAACTCTTTAATCTTGGGATGGAGATTGGTTCTGACGTGGGTTTCTTTATGGCAGAGGCGATGTATGCCTTAGTAAAGGGACGAGGGGAATTTGTTGAGCCTATTTATAGCCTTCCAAAATTTCGATTGGTAGTCTTTTATCCACATATCTTTGTCTCAACAGCACGTGTATATGAGGGTTTGAAATTGACAGATAAGACAGCAGGTGTTAACATTTCTAATTCAGAGGATGAGTTGTCTGCTCTTTGGTTTAATCGGCTACAGAAAGTAGTTGAGGGTTTTCTCCCTGAATATAGAGAAATGTTGAAGGATATGAGAAACTCTTTATCTAAAAGGATGATTATGACTGGGAGTGGAAGTGCGTTTTTTACCCTCTGGGACTCGGATTTGGATTGGAGGAAAATCTATCTTCTCGCGCGTAAGTATAATTGTTGCGTGTGGTGTGTAGAGACGGTGTAGAACAAGGAGGTAACAGTCATGCAGATCACCGAGGTTAAGATTCAGCTAAAGGACGACAACGACAAAAGATTGAAGGCCTACGCAGTCGTAACGTTCGATGACGTCTTTGTTGTGAGAAATGTAAAGATAATAGAAGGTAAACAGGGTTTGTTTATTGCTATGCCATCTCGGAGGGTTAGAGTGAGTTGCCCAAAGTGCGGAGCAAGGAATGATGTGACTAACAAATATTGTGGGCAGTGCGGATCTCCTATGCCTCCACAACCAGAAAAGACCCCGGAACAAATACAGGCCGAACATAAAGATTTAGCCCATCCTATAAAGCAGGATTTTCGCAAATATATGCAAAAAGAGATCTTGGCTGCGTATGAGAAGGCAAGAGAGGCCAAGGGAGGCCAAACCACCTAATCTTCTGTTTGAGGGTAAAGGATAATCTTGATTTTTTGCCCCGTGGTGTAATTGGTAACACGCCAGACTTTGGATCTGTAGTTCCTGGTTCGAGTCCAGGCGGGGCAAAATTTATTATTGTATAAGGGAGGTGACTAATATGTGGGGCGTAGAGACTTTTGAGGAATTAGTGCGAATAGCAAACGATGCTCATCAGGGTAAAGATATTTCTTCTGACTCTATCTGGCGTAAAATAGGATTTGATGGTAATCACCCCAGATTAGGATGGGCGGTAAGATATACACCAGATCAGATAAAAGACTGGGCTATGCCCCTTCTTCCATTAGTGAAAGGAGCAAAATCCTATATATTTGTTGGTATGGGAGGTTCAATAAACACCGTAAAGATGGTACGGGATTTCCTGAATCTGGATAATATATATACCATCGATAGTCCAGATAGGGGCGTAATAATGGAATTGATGGAGAATTTCAAGACTTCAGGAGTGAATCTTGATGAGATATTAATTATAGCCATTTCCAAGTCCGCTACTACCTTTGAGACCCATGCAATTGCCAGTATCTTAAAAGAGATTTATTCTCAGCAAGGAATAGATATAAACAACCACATAATTTGGCTTATAGATAAGGTTAACAAGGAAAAACTTGCCCAGAAGGGTTGGGATATAGAGAAGGTCAAGATATTTTCGATACAGGTAGATGACAAAACTGATATAGGTGGAAGGTTTACCTGTCCCAAGACAGCGGTATTCCTCCTTCCCGTACTCATACACTTTAAAGGTGATTTAGATGCAATGATATCTCAAGTTAATCGAGTTTTGGAACGGGATCCTTCTGGAATGTGTTTGGTAATGACTGAGGAAAGGGTGGATAAAATTGTCAACGAAGTTACGGCATATCCTCAAATAGAGTTAATAGTGCCTTCTATATTTGAAAAGGCATTTGAATCCTTTCGGGTGTGGGTAAATCAACTCTATCAAGAATCCCTCGGTGGAAAGGTTGAGGGATTTGATCCCAAGATTATACCTGTTACGCCGTCAGAGTACATATATGATAAAGAATTGGATCGTCTCGTAAGCAAAAAAAGGTTAGTTTGGATAGATATCTCTGGATTGGGAATAATAAACCGGGATGTAGAAACTAACTTAGATATCTTGATGAATGTTGTTTTACTCTTGGAATATATGGTGGCTATGATTGCCTATCGCTATAGTCTGTTAATCGGTCCTCCCTTGAACTTCGTAAATCAGCCAAATGTCCAACTGTACAAAAAAAGGATGCAGGAAATAGAAAAAATAGAACCACAGCCGATTAAAAATATAAAGGGCATAATACAAAGCATAACAGAGGTTTTAAAAGAGAAGGATGGAATAGATTTCTTGGAAGTAGTCTATTATGGCCCGGACGATAGTCTCTACTCTAAACTAAAAGAGACGGCAAAACAGATTGCTCGATCTCAGGATCTGATAGAGTTGGTATTCAGGGGGCCAGACTGGAACCATCATGCCTTTCAGGCCGCTCCGACTTGCAGGCACACCCTGTTTTTGATACTGACAGATGAACGTGCCAGTGACAGTGTAAAACTTATCTCTCAGGCCACTTATGAGGTCTTGCGGGAGAAAGGAGTGGCCCACATATATTCTTGGATATCCAGCGATTTTGTAGAATGAATTTTGCACTGAAGTGGACAAAGTGGAAAATAATCGGTTTAGTCTTTGCCCTTGACCGATGGTGTAAGTATTGGTTCATTACTCACCCTGATTTTATATTTAATTCAGGCATAATAAAAATCTCTTTATCTGTTAATGACGGCGTAGCCTTTGGGTGGTTTTCTGGCCTACCAACAAGATGGATATTAGCCCTTAATATATCTATAGTATCCCTTTTTGTCTTGCTCTTCTTCCAGATACGAGATCCTGTAGAACGTTTCGGGATAGAACTGATCTTAATCGGGGCATTTGGAAATTTTCTCGATAGACTGATCTATTCCTATGTTGTAGACTATATTCATCTGAGGTTCTTTGCTCCAGTATTCAATCTCTCGGATGTCCTCATCACTGTTGGAGCAGGGGTTATGTTTTGGCGAGAGGTAGGTATAAGGCGATGAGATTTTTGAGTTCTGGATTCTCTCATGGAAAGGCCTTGATGGGCATAGTAGATGGCTTTCCGGCCAATGTTCCAATAGATGCGGATTCCATCAACTATGACCTTGCACGTCGTCAATCTGGATATGGACGAGGGGGAAGGCAAAAAATAGAAAAGGATCGGGTTGATTTTATCTCTGGTGTTAAGGACGGCAAGACTACAGGAAGTCCCATTGGATACCTTATTTGGAATAAAGATTACAAGATAGAAGAACTCCCTTCAGTTTACTGCCCCCGACCTGGGCATGCTGATCTCCCCGGGGCAATAAAATTTGCGCAGGAAGATATAAGAAATATACTTGAGCGGGCATCGGCCAGAGAGACTGCCATAAGAGTAGTGGCCGGGTCCTTAGCAAATCAATTGCTTAGTCAACTCGGTGTTCGTTCTCTTGCTTTTGTAAGACAGATTGGAGAGATAAAATTGGAGGAGGAAGATATAGATGATTGGTCTTTTGAATTCTTAAATCGGATTATCCCTTTATCTGAAGTCTTTTGCCCTTCGCCAGAGAAAAGTGAAGAAATGAAAAAGCAAATAGACAAGGCTCAAAAACACTCAGATACCTTAGGAGGCGTTGTAGAGGTATGGATTGAAGGACTACCACCCGGTATAGGGACGTTTACTCAATGGGATCAAAGGCTTGATGGGAAGTTGGCTCAGGCGGTGATGTCGATTCCTGCAATAAAGGGCGTGGAGATTGGAGAGGGAATTTGGGCCAGTTCTCAATTTGGATCAAAGGTTCACGATGCCATCTATTACGATGAAGATAAAGGTTACTATAGGAAAACTAATCGTGCAGGAGGGATTGAGGGGGGGATGACGAATGGAGAAAGAGTTGTGGTTAGGGCCTATATGAAACCTATTGCTACCTTAGGAAGTCCGTTAGACTCAGTAGATATTCGGACAAAGGAAGCGACTAAGGCAACAGTTGAGCGATTCGATACCTGTGCAGTTCCAGCAGCCTCGGTTGTCGTTGAATCTATGTGTCGTTGGGTAGTGGCTGAGATGATAGTAGAGAAATTTGGCGGAGATACCCTTGAGGATATAAAAAAGGCATTTGATGATTACAAAAACGGGAGGGCAAAGCAATGGTCAGAAAGGTAACTTGTACGCTGATAGGTATTCTTGGTGTCTCTGGTATATCTTGGGCTCAAGAAGTAGGCAATGCAGCAGTAAGGAGTGTGGGTGGTGGACTCTATGATCTGGGCATTACAATGGGTGCGGGATTAAGCGTTGGATTATCTTGTATAGGGGCCGGGATAGCGTTATCGAATATTGGGTCTTCAGTAGTGGGGGCAATTACGGAAAAACCAGAATTATTAGGAAGACTCTTAATTATGTTAGGTTTGGCTGAGGCTGTGGCAATCTATGGATTAGTAATGGGAATCCTGTTATGGGTAAAGATGTAAGTTTTTTGAGGTTTTTAAAGGGGGGAATATGAGGGCGCCAAGATCAAGGATAATTATTGCAATCCTTTTATCTTTATCTATAGCCTTCCCCATTCGGGCTGGGGTTATAGAAAAGGTAAAAGAAAAGATAGACTTTTACAGTGAACTTGCTATGTTTGGTAATGTATTGGATATGGTTCAACGTGCATATGTAGAAAAGGTATCGATAAAAAATCTTATCTACGGGGCGATATCTGGGATGCTTTCTAAACTTGACTCCTACTCTATGTTTTTTACCCCTGAAGAATTTGCCGAATTTAAAGGGGATACTGAAGGGAAGTTTGGAGGTATTGGGGTAGAGATTGGGATTCGAGATGGTTTTTTAACTGTCATCTCACCAATAGAAGGGACCCCCGCTTGGAAAGCAGGGTTAAAGGCCGGAGATCGTATTGTAGAAATCGACGGCGAAATTACACAAGGGATTACATTGTTGGAAGCAGTCAATAAACTGCGTGGAGAGCCCGGGAGCAAGGTGAAACTAAAGGTATTGCGGGAAGGGGAAAGTGATCTTATAGAGATAGAGGTTACTCGAGAGATCATACAAATAGAAGAGATAAAATATGCAGACATAATCACTCACAAAGGTGAACCTAAGATTGCCTATCTTAGGATTACTGAGTTTAATGAAGATTTGCCTGAGTCCTTAGATGAAAAATTAAGTGAATTGCGTAAGAAAGGTATGGAAGGGCTTATACTGGATCTGAGGAACAACCCAGGAGGGCTTCTAACCACGGCCGTAGAGGTCGCTGGTAGGTTCTTAGGGAAAGATAAATTAGTGGTCTATACTAAAGGTAGATTAGAGGATAGAAAGGATTATAAGACCGATTACGATGGGGCAGTTTGCAATGTTCCAATGGTAGTGCTCATAAATGATGGAACAGCATCGGCTTCAGAAATACTTGCTGGAGCGCTCCAGTACTACAAAAGGGCATTAGTGGTAGGGGAGAAGAGTTTTGGGAAAGGGGTTGTTCAGCAGTTGTTTCCTCTCCCTGACGGATCTGCAGTAAAGATTACTACTGAGAGATATTATCTGCCAAACGGTAAGTGTATAGATAAAGAGGGTATAACGCCTGATGTGAAGGTAGAATATAAATTTGTCCTCTCTCCAGACGAGTTTTTGGATCTCCTGCGTGGGCAAATGTCCAGCGAGGAGGTATTTGAAAAGATAAAGAAAGGAGAAAAGATAAAGGAAAAAGAAAAAACCCAAAAAGAAATAGAAGAAGAAGGGATCAAGCATGATGCCCAAATTCAGCAATCCATCTCCTTGCTGAAGGCTGTTATTGCTTTTGAAAAAAACAAATAGATGATGTAGAATATTGCGTTATGATGCGGTGCATATTAAAGTCCAAGATTCACAAAATAAAGGTTACTCAAACCGAGTTACACTATGAGGGAAGTATTACCTTGGATAAAGAACTAATGCGAAAGGCCAATATATTGCCTTTCGAGAAGGTGGAGGTCTTAAATCTTAATACTGGAACAAGAATTGAGACCTATGCAATAGAGGGGCCAGAGGGATCAGGTGTAGTTTGTTTAAATGGGCCAGCAGCACGGACCGCAGAGGTGGGAGATGAGATTATCGTGTTGGCCTATTGGTGGGTACAGGAGAAAGATATTAGTACAGGGAATGTCCCACCTCCCAAGATCATAACAGATTGGGGTAAATAATGCTCAATATAGTCCATTATCCAAATCCAATCCTGAGGAATGTATCGGAAAAGGTGGAAGTCTTTGACAAGGACCTTCAGGCATTTCTCTCTGAGATGGCAAGGGCTATGTACCGATATGATGGTATAGGATTGGCTGCCCCCCAAGTTGGAGTAAATAAGAGAATTATAGTGGTGGATGTAGGAAAAGGGTTATTGAAATTAGTTAATCCTGTAATCTTAGAGGTCTCGGGAGAGGAAGAGGTAATGGAGGAGGGATGCCTTTCCATCCCGGGAGTATATGTTAAGGTAAAGCGAAAAATAGGATTTATTCGGTTTAAGGCACAGGATGGAACTGGAAAAGAGAGGATATGGACTGGGAAGGGCTTATTGGCTCGGGTTATACAACATGAAGTTGACCATTTAGATGGCGTCCTTATGATAGACAGGGCCGAAAGACCGTTTTCAGAAGAAGCAGAGAAAAAGATCAAGGAGTTGGAGGAGAATTATGAGTAAGACTTGTCCGAATCGGGATAGAAACCTCCAGAGGTGCAATTGTTCTTATGAACCTTGCGCAAAAAAGGGATTGTGTTGTGAATGTATAGCCTACCATCGCTCAAGAGGAGAACTGCCAGGTTGTTATTTCCCCGAGTTCGCTGAAAGGACATATGATCGTTCGATTGCCTACTTCGTAAAACTCTATCAAGAAGGTAAACTGGAGATGTAGTTATGTCTCGAAAAAGAAAATTGTTAGGGGTAAACATAGACCATGTAGCAACCTTGCGAGAGGCAAGGAAAACAAATTACCCCGATCCTGTCTTTGCTGCTCAAGAATGTCTTTCAGCCGGTGCAGATTCAATCGTCAGCCATTTACGAGAAGACAGAAGACACATAAAAGACCATGATGTATTCAGGATAAAAAAAGAAATATACAAGAAATTCAACTTAGAGATGTCTATCCATCCATCTGTAGTAAAGGTGGCACTTCAAGTTCGACCTAATCAAGCAACCATTGTTCCAGAAAGACGAAGAGAACTTACCACAGAAGGCGGATTAGATGTGATTGGATTGGGAAGTCGATTGGAGCGGGTGGTGAAAAAACTCCAAAAAGCAGGTGTAGAGGTGAGTTTGTTTATTGAACCTGATAAAGACCAGATTAAGGCAGCAAGAGATATTGGGGTTGGCATAATAGAGATACATACTGGACACTATGCGGATGCGAAAACAAAACGCGAAAGACTTTCTCATTTAAGAAAGATAATAAAAGCAAGTGAGTTTGCTTACCACAAACTTGGTTTAGTAGTGAATGCTGGACATGGTCTGCATTATGACAATGTCCAAGATATTGTCAAGATACCTGAGATACAGGAGTTGAATATAGGGCATTCTATA